>NZ_JALBHA010000256.1:0-8787 GCF_023006445.1 Bradyrhizobium sp. SHOUNA76 | reverse complement strand
CGCATCGTTGCGCAGCGCAACACGGTTCAGCGCGCCGAGCGGATCGCCCGCCTCCAACGCGCGCGCCGCGGCCGTGATCAGCGACTCCATGTCAATCCCGCCACACTTGTTACTCCCGCCGCGCAACCGCTTGGTGCCAGAAATCGTTGACGGCCGACACCATGCGGCGAGGGGCGAACGGTTCCGCGTCTGCAAGACGCGGAATGGCCGCCCGGACAGGAAGTTTGGAGAACCATGATGACGTCAGCAGACAAAGCAGGGACCAACGGACAGACCGCCATGCAGACACCGCCAGTGGTGTCGTCGCAGGACTGGGAGGCGGCCCGTCAGCAACTGCTCGTGAAGGAAAAGGCGCATACTCGTGCCCGCGACGCCCTGGCGGCCGAGCGCCGGCGCATGCCCTGGATGGAAGTGACTAAAACCTATGCGTTCGAGGGGCCCGGCGGCAAGCTCAGTCTGGCTGAACTGTTCCAGGGCCGGCGGCAGCTGATCGTCTACCGCGCCTTCTTCGAGCCCGGCGTGTTCGGCTGGCCCGATCACGCCTGCCGGGGCTGCTCCATGGTGGCCGACCAGGTCGCCCATGTCGCGCATTTGAACGCCCGCGACACCACGCTCGTGTTCGCATCGCGCGCGCCGCAGGCCGACATTGCGCGGCTGAAGCAGCGGATGGGCTGGACCATGCCGTGGGTCACCGTGACCGACAGTTTCGACGCCGATTTCGGCGTCGACGAATGGCACGGCACCAACGTGTTCTACCGCGACGGGACGCACATCTTCCGTACCTATTTCGTCAAGAGCCGCGGCGACGAGCAGATGGGCGGCACCTGGAACTACCTCGACATCACGCCGCTCGGCCGGCAGGAGGTCTGGGAGGATTCGCCGCAAGGCTATCCGCAGACGCCGACCTACAAATGGTGGAACTGGCACGACAGCTACACGGAAGGCGCGGCGCCCGACAAGAAATGGGTCGAGATCTCCGACGCCGGCGAGAAGGCCTTTCGCGAGGAGGCCGCGGGAGAACGGAAATGACCTCTCCCGTCAACGCGGCTTCTGACGCCGGCGGCGATGGCGTCGTAGCCGCGCGCCACCTCGCCGGATGGCTTAGCCTGGCCGCCACGCCGACCTTCGCGATCATGGCCGTGCTAACGGCCATGATCGGCGGCGGTGGCCCGGCGGACATGCTGTGTGCCGCAGGGCACGGCTCCGTGCTCGGCGGGATGGTGCCGATGTATCTGCTGATGAGCGCGTTTCATTCGGCGGCATGGCTGCGGCTGATTGCGGAACGGCGGTGATGGCCGGCGACCTCGACACAGCCTTTTCGGGTGGGCCGTTACTGCTGCCCACCCGCCGCCTTCAGATAAGCCACCACCTTGCCTGCTTCCTCCGCCGAGACGCCGCCGTATGGCTGCATCTTGTTGCCGGACACGACTTCGTCGGGCTTGACCATGAAGCGGGTGAGCTTGTCCTGGTCCCAGACGAAGCCGGCGTCTTTCATCGATGAGGAGTAGTTGTAGTTCGGCAGCGAGCCGGCTTTGCGTCCGACGATCTTGTTGAGGTTGGGACCGAGGCGATTGTCGCCTTCCTTCACGGAATGGCAGGTGCGGCAGGAATTGTTGAAGGCCTGATGGCCTTGGTCGTCACCGGCGGGTTGTTGTGCGAGCGAGGAAGGCGCGGACAGGAGCAGCGTCAGTGCTCCGGCGCCGGCGACCGCGTGCAGCCACTGATATGGCGAGGGTTGCGGGCGTGGTAGCATTTGCGCCTCCATCAGAGAACCGCGCCGCAGCAAGCGCGCCTCGACATGTCGAGGGCAAACGAATACGGCCCCGGTGGGTTCCGGGGCCGTTTGCGTCAGAATGTCCTGTCGCGTTAGCGCGTGGCAGATCCGAGATCCGCACGGCGCTCCGTCATCGGCAGCACGATCACCTTGGTGCCGACGTTGACGCGGGAATAGAGGTCGGACACGTCGTCATTGGTCAGGCGGATGCAGCCGGAGGACACGCGCTTGCCGATGGTGTCGGGCGCATTGGTGCCGTGGATGCGGTAGATGGTGCCGCCGAGATACATGGCGCGGGCACCGAGGGGATTGCCGGGGCCGCCGGCCATGTGGCGCGGCAGATAGGGCTGGCGGGCGATCATCTCCGGCGGAGGAGTCCAGGCCGGCCACTCGGCCTTCCGGGTCACGGACTGGACGCCGGACCAGGTGAAGCCGTCGCGGCCGACACCGATGCCGTAGCGCAGCGCCTGGCCGTTCCCGAGCACATAATAGAGATAGGTGTTGGGCGTATCGATGATGATGGTGCCCGGCGCCTCGCGCGTCGCGTAGGAGACGGTCTGGCGGCGGAAGCGTGCCGGCATCTCCACGGCGTCCTGATCCTCGGACGGCTCGGTCTGATAGGTCGGTGCCTGGTAGGGCTGATACGGCTGGATCGGCTGCGGCGCGGCGAACGGCGGCAGCGGCTGGAAGAAGGGGAAGAGCTGCACGGGGGCGGCCTTTGCCGTTCCTGCGAAAGCAATTGCGGAAACCGCGACTGCGCCAAAGGCAACGGCGCGCGAAAACGTCTTGAAGGTATCCAGATTGAACATGTGATCGCCCCTGTTTGCTCGGTGTCGTTGACCACCGCGGCACCGTTTCGGTGCTCCGTTGCGTCAATCACTAACGGGGAAACGTTTCGGGACATTTGCGCGGAAAACCGAAAACGGTTTCACGGCGGCAAGGATTGTTTCATGACAGTTTCGTGGCCGCGCCGACCCGTTAACGAACAAAACGGCCCGCCGACACTTCTATGACGTCACACGCCTGAAATATCCTTCGTTGATGGTCGATGCCTGAGAATCATCAAACTCTCGGGATTTTCCCATGCGGGTATTAATCGCGACTGACGCCTGGCATCCCCAGGTCAACGGTGTGGTGCGGACGCTGACCTCGCTGGCGAATGCGGCCAAGGCCCTCGATGTCGAGATCGACTTTCTTACGCCCGATGGCTTTCCGTCCTGGCCGCTGCCGACCTATCCGGGCCTGCGCTTCGCGCTGCCGAGCAGCAAAGAGATCGCGCGCCGGATCGAGAAGGCCGCGCCCGAAGCCCTGCATATCGCAACTGAAGGGCCGATCGGCTGGGCCGCACGCGCCTATTGCCGGCGCAACCGGCTTGCCTTCACCACCTCCTACACCACGCGCTTTCCGGAATATGTTTCGGTGCGGACCGGCATCCCCGCCGCTGTCGGCTATGCCGTGCTGCGCCACTTCCACGATGCCGCCGCCATGACCATGGTGGCGACGCCCTCGCTGCGGCAGGAGCTGTTCGAGCGCGGCTTCAAGCGGCTGGGCTTCTGGACCCGCGGCGTCAATACCGAGCTGTTCCATCCCGACGCTCCGGCCAGGCTCGATCTGCCGGGTCCGATCTTCATGACCATGGGCCGCGTGGCGGTGGAGAAGAATCTCGAAGCATTCCTCTCGCTCGACCTGCCCGGCACCAAGGTCGTCGTCGGCAACGGCCCGCAGAAGGCCGCGCTCGAACGGAAATATCCCGATGCCGTCTTCCTCGGCGAGAAGAAGGGGGCCGATCTCACCGCGCATCTCGCCGCTGCCGACGTGTTCGTGTTTCCGAGCCTGACCGATACGTTCGGTGTGGTGCAGCTCGAGGCGCTCGCCTGCGGCACGCCGGTTGCGGCATTTCCCGTCACGGGGCCCAAGGACGTGATCGCCGATCATCCGATCGGCGCGATCGACCACGATCTGCGCGCCGCGTGCCTGCGCGCACTCACCATGTCGCGCCAGACCTGCCGCACCTTCGCGCTGGAGCGTTCCTGGGAAAACAGCGCGCGCCAGTTCGTCGGCAATCTCACCTCACTTCAGCCCAGCCGTGCCTTGCGCGCCTTGCCTCGGATGGCGCGGCGGCCGGTGCGCGGTTGACCTCTCCGTTTTGAACCACAGCGAGAACCTCACCGATGGCTAAGATCATGAACCTTGACGGCACTCAGCAGCTCGACCTCACCCGTGGCGCGGTCGAGCAGGCCTATGACCGCTGGGCGCCTGTCTACGACCTTGTGTTTGGTGGCGTGTTCGCCAAGGGCAGGCAGGCGGCGATCGCGGCCACCAACAAGATCGGCGGCCGGGTGCTCGAGGTCGGCGTCGGCACCGGCATCTCGCTGCCGCTCTATGCCCCGAATCTCCGTATCTTCGGCACCGACATCTCGGAAGCGATGCTGGACAAGGCGCGCCGCCGCGTTGCCGAGGGCGGGCTGAAGAACGTCGAAGGCCTCGCGGTGATGGACGCCGAGAAGCTCGAATTCTCCGACAATTCCTTCGACGTGGTGATGGCGCAATATGTCGTCACCGCGGTGCCGAACCCCGAAATGGCGCTCGACGAATTCGCCCGCGTGCTGCGCCCGGGCGGCGAGCTGATCATTCTCACCCGCGTCAGCGCGGATGCCGGCATGCGCCGCTTCATCGAGCAGAAGCTGCAGCCGGTGGTGCGCCCGCTCGGCTTCCGCACCGCCGAGTTCGCCTGGTCGCGTTATGCGAAGTGGCTGGCGGGTGCCCACGGCATCGAGCTCGCCGAGCGCCGTTTGATTCCGCCGCTCGGTCATTTCTCGCTGGTGCGCTTCCGCAAGGTCGACGTCGCCAAGGCGGCGTGACCTGAAGCTCACGCGTCGCGTGCGTCATCGCGCCGCTGCACATCGTCACATGACAAAATGATGATGTCACACGGCCTACATCGAATCCCTTTAAATCCCGTATCCGAAAGCATTTTGGGGAAGAGCATGATCAAGAATTATCTCGAGCAGCTGCGCATCCAGCGCTGGGACGACCATCGCTACTATCACCACAGCCGCATCAATCAGAGCCTGCACTTCGTCAGCGCGCTGAGCTTTCTCTTCGCCTATGTCTGGCTGTTCGTCGATCCCATGATCTCCGCGCTGGTCGGCTGGCTGGTCTCGATGACCTCGCGCCAGGCCGGTCACTTCTTCTTCGAGCCGCACGGTTATGATCACATCAACCAGGCGACGCACGAGCACAAGGAAGAGATCAAGGTCGGCTACAACCTTCAGCGCAAGGTGGTGCTGATGGCGATCTGGGCGGCATCGCCCCTGGTGCTGTTCCTCGATCCGACGCTGTTCGGCTTGTTCACGCCCTGGGCGAGCGCGACCGACTTCATGCGGCAGGTTGCCAAGATCTGGCTAGTGGTTGGCGGCGGCGGCCTCTTGTTCCGCACCGTGCATCTGTTCTTCATCCGCGACGTCGAGACCGGCCTCGTCTGGATGACCAAGATCCTGACTGATCCGTTCCACGACCTGATGCTCTATCGCAGCGCTCCGCTCGCCCTGATGCGCGGCGAGCTGATGGATCCCGGCCTGCACCTCAATCCGGAGCATACGCTAGGCCTCATCGGCGAGCCCACGCTCGAAGAGCAGCACGCCTGAGCGCGCTGGTCTCACAAGACACTCCGATGTCTGATGGTGACGTCATGCCCGGGCTTGTCCCGGGCATCCACGTGTTGGGGGCTGCGGCGGTGTTTCCTTCGCTTCTCCCCGCGTGCGGGGAGGTGGGATCGAACGCCGCCACAGACTCCGTCATTCCGGGATGGTCCGAAGGACCAGACCCGGAATCTCGAGATTCCGGGTTCGATGCTGCGCATCGCCCCGGAATGACGGTGGTGCGAGAAGGAAAAACCTCAGCGCTTGAAGCGCTTGGCCAGCATCTCTTTCAGGATCTGCCGCTTGATCTGCTTGTTGGTGAGCACGCCGTCGTGCCACCAGAAGCCGTCGGCCTTCATCTTTGCGGCGGCGCGGACGAAGCATTCGGCGACCTCGGCGAAATCGGCGTCGGTGTAGTTGAGGCTGAAGATCAGGCGGCCGGTGCCGACCCAGCTCAGCGCGAGACCCTCGGCGCGCAGGTAATATTGCAGCATCCAATTGTAGCGGGACGGGGTGGTGTATTTCACCGTCCAGATCGACGAGAAGTTGGCGAACCGCACCGGCAGCTCGGCGTCGGTCATCATCTGGTTGAGCTTTCGGACGCGGCCATTCCAGGTCTCCTCGAGACCCTCATAGACCGCGCGAAAATTCGGGCTGGCGAGGCGGCTCAAGAACTCGTCCATCGCCGTCATGACGTAGGGGTGCGAGTTGAAGGTGCCGCGGGCGAAGCAGATGTCGGCGGGACGATCGTCACGGAAGCGGCGCATCAATTCGCGTCTGCCGCAGACCACGCCGACCGGCAGGCCGCCGGCGAGGCTCTTGCCGTAAGTCACCATGTCGGCCTTGACGCCGAAATATTCCTGCGCGCCGCCGGCAGCGAGGCGGAAGCCGACGAACACCTCGTCGAAGATCAGCACAATGCCGCGCTCGGTGCAGACCTCGCGCAGCCTCGTGAGCCACTCGGTGTAAGCCGTGCGGTCAAAATTGCCGCCGCGGGAGGAATCGACCAGCGAGGAATCGCCGGGCGCGTTGGCGTTCGGATGCAGGCCCTGCAGCGGATTGACGAGCACGCAGGCGATGTCCTTGCGCGTCTTCAGCACGTGCAGCGTCTTCTCCGACATCTCGGAGAGCGTGTAGGTCTCGTGCGCGGCAATGGGATTGCCGACGCCAGGCTGCACGTCGCCCCACCAACCGTGATAGGCGCCGGCGAAACGAACCAGGTGCGTGCGTTTGGTGTGGTAGCGCGCCAGCCGCACCGCCTGCATCACGGCTTCGGTGCCGGACATGTGGAAGGAAACTTCGTCGAGGCCCGAGATCTGGCAGAGCCGCTGCACGTTATCGAGGATGACGGGATGGTAGGGGCCGAGCACAGGACCCAGCGCATGCGCTCGCTTCTCCGAGCCCTCGATGCACTCCTTGTAGAAGTCGTTGCCGAAGATGTTGACGCCGTAGGACCCGGTGAGGTCGTAGGAGGTGTTGCCGTCGACATCCGTGACGGTGACGCCGCTCGACGATTCCATGAAGGTCGAGGTGCCCAGATGCTCGCGGACGAGACGCGAGAATTGGAACGGCACGCGGTAGGTCTCGGTGAAGTGCAGGTCGGAGATCGTCTCCGCCGCTTCCTTCGTCATCGCGCGGCCCTTGGGGTAGCGCTCGGCGTAGAGAGCTGCAAGGCGGAAGAAGGCTTCCTTGCGCTGCTTCACCACGTTGTCGGGCGCGCCGTCGCAACCGAAATATTGGTCACCCGTGAATTCGTAGAACGGGAGCAGCTTTGCCACCCGCCGCGACATCTTGGAGTGCCCGGCGAGCGAGCGGTGCTTGGCGCGGGAGAGCTCGATCCGCGCCTTGAGCTTCGGAAGGACGGCGGCAGCAGACGCTGCGGCGGCCACGGACATCGAGAGAATCGGGAGTGTCGTTTCCATGACAACAAGCGCTAATACTGTGAGCTGACAGATTCATGACAGTCAAAGCCCTCATCGCCTCTTTCACCCAGCAGGAAGACCTCAACTTCCTGTTGACCAACCGCATCCCCCGCGCCGCGCTGACCCGCTTCATGGGCTGGTTCTCCAAGATCGAGAATCCGCTTGTGCGAGACTTCTCGATCTCGCTGTGGAAGCTGTTCTCCGACCTCGATTTGTCGGAGGCCCGCAAGACCCATTTTAAGAGTCTGCACGACTGCTTCACCCGGGAGCTGAAGCCGGGCCTGCGGCTGTTTGATCCGGACCCTTCCATCGTCGCCAGCCCCTCGGACGGTATCGTCGGTGCCCATGGTCGGATCGCCGACACCGAGCTGTTCCAGGTCAAGGGCGCGCCCTATTCCCTGCTCGACCTCGTCGGCGATACCGCGCTGGCGGACCAGCACCGTAACGGCTCCTTCGTCACGCTGCGGCTGACCTCCAGCATGTATCACCGCTTCCACGCGCCCTTTGACGCGCATATCGAACGCGTCACGCTGATCCATGGCGACGTCTGGAATGTCAATCCGATCGCCTTGAAGCGGGTCGAGCGTCTGTTCTGCAAGAACGAGCGTGCCGTGATCCGCACGCATCTGGCGACCGGCGAAGCGGTGACGCTGGTGCCTGTCGCGGCAATCCTGGTCGCGAGCATCCGCCTGCACTTCCTCGATATGGTGCTGAATGCGCAGACGCGCGGCCCGGTCAACTTCCCCTGCGACGTCAGCGTGACCAAGGGCGAGGAGCTTGGCTGGTTCGAGCACGGCTCGACCATCATCATCCTTGCGCCCGGCGATTTCACATTCTGCGACGGCGTCGCCGAGGGCACGCGCATTCGCGCAGGTCAAGCTCTGTTGAAAAGATTGTAGCCTTCAATCCGCCGCGCCCGCGGCCTATATCGTCCGTGGGGACGATTCTAGACCACGGATTTGGTGATGGCGCGGGCGCCGGTGATGGCGGCGGGTGGTATTGTGCTGCGGCCAGGCGCTGTGCCGCTGATCGCGGTTGTGCGCCAGCGCAAGCGCAACGAATGGGTTCTGCCCAAGGGCAAGCTCGACGACGGCGAGACGCCGAAGGAAGCCGCGCATCGCGAGGTGCTGGAGGAGACCGGCCACGATGTCGCCGTCCATGAATTCCTCGGCACGCTCGTTTACCAGTCCGGCGGGCGCTCGAAGGTCGTGCATTTCTGGCGCATGGAGGCCGAAGGCGGTCCGGTCCGCAAGCTGATGAACGACATCAAGGCGGTCGACTGGTTGACGCTGGACGATGCGATTTCGCGGCTGTCGCGCGAATATGAGCGCGCGTTCCTGACGCAGACCGGCCCGATCGCGCTCGCGGCAGCAGGACTGGCGCCTGCGTCCGCGCCGGAGGCGACGCCAGCTGTGCCCGACGACATCGATGCGGCCTTGCGGACGCTGAC
>NZ_JALBHA010000255.1:0-8845 GCF_023006445.1 Bradyrhizobium sp. SHOUNA76 | reverse complement strand
ATCTTGGTGGCCGGCGCGGGAGCTGCGGCAACCGGCTGCAGCGTTCCCGCAACCGGAGCGGCCCCGACCGGAGCCGCAGCAACCGGAGCTGCAACGGCGGCGGTCTTGGCACCGGGCACGGTCAGCTTGCTGCCGAGCTTGAGCTTGGTCGAGGGATCGAGGCCGTTGGCACGGGCAAGCTCGGCCGACGAAATATGGTTCTTGCGGGCAATGCTGGCGAGCGTGTCGCCATGATTGACGAAATGGGTGCTCGATGGCGCAGCCATGGTAGCAACCGGCCTCGCAGCGGGAGCTGCCGCAACGGGAGCCATCGCTGGCGCGGGTGCAGCGGCCGTGGCGGGATGCGGGATGATCAGTTGCTGGCCGGGCGAGAGCGCGCGCGGGCCCTTGTAGCCATTGGCGGCAAGGATCGCCTGCGGTGTGACGCGATAGCGCTTGGCGAGCAGGTCGAGCGTGTCGCTGGTACCGACGATGATCTTGGTCCCGCCAGTCGGCTGAGCGGCAGCAACGGAGCGCAGCGGCACGGTGGCCGTGGTCTCCAGATGCGGCTGCGTCGGGGGCGCGTAGGAGCTGACGCCGCGCCCGCCTCCGGACACCCCGCCACCACCTGTGACGGGATAGGATTGCGGCGCGGACACTGCCGGCGGCGGCAAGGGCTGCGACTGATAATAACCGGGCTGCGTCTGCGGCCGCGAATATTGCGGCAGCTCGCGCTGCGGCGGCGGTGCCTGCTGCACCGAACCGGTCTGCTCTGAGGCAAAGGGATTGGAGAAGTTCGACTGGGACAGCCGCGACGACATGTCGGCGCTGCACCCTGCGAAGCTGAAGGAGATCAGCGCCAGCACCGCGACCTGCGGTACGCGGCGCGAGTAAAGCAACTCGGCGACAGCGGACATGGTTACTCACTCGTACGCAACAGAACTGGTCTTTTAAGTAAACACGCGCCGAGTAAATAACGGCTTAACCCTCCCAATAAGATGTTGGCGGCACAGCCAATCCGGAAATCTACAGCTCCCGCGCCACTCCGGGCAGTGCCGGCACGAAGCGGACCTCGACGAGTTCCTTGCGCTCGATCCCGGATTCACCGCGGGTCAGGCGGATCAACGTCTGCACGCCCTGATGCGGGCCGACCGGCGCGATCAGGATGCCGCCAACCTCCAGCCTCTCGACCAAATTCTCCGGTATCTGCTCCATCGCGGCGGTGACGATGATTCGATCGAACGGGCCGATATTGGGCGGCAGATTGAGCCCGTCGCCAAGCATCACCTCGACATTGTGACAGTCCAGTTTTTCAAGCCGAGCGCGTGCAGCGTCTGCAAGCTTGCGATAGCGTTCGACCGTCAGGACCTGGCCGGCGAGCCGCGACAGCACGGCCGCCTGATAGCCGGAACCGGCCCCGATCTCGAGCACGCGGTGCTGTTTCCGGAGCTGGAGCTGCTCGGTCATATAGGCCACGACGAAGGGCTGGCTGATGGTCTGCCCGCAGGCGATCGGCAGCGCGCTGTCGCGATAGGCGCCGTCGCGATCGGCCTCGTCGACGAAGAGTTCGCGCGGCACCTCCTCCATGGTTCGCAGCACCGCCTGATCGCTGATGCCCCGACGCCTCAGCGTGAGCTGAAACATCATCTTTTCCGGCGGGTGCTGATTGGAGGTCATTTCCTGATTACGCTGTCTTGCCGGGGCCCGTGGGCGCTGAGCCCGGACGCCAGAATCGTGTTCCTGCTCGGGAACTCATGATACTCTTCGGGTAATGCATTTGACCACAAATTGGCTTGCCACGGACGAGCCGCGATGACCATTTTCAGGCATCCGTTGGTCGAAACGCGCATTGCGTCAATTCGTGTTATCTGCGAACGTTTTTGATAATGGGCAAGGACTCAACCATGACCGCGACAGGGCTTTCCGGCCGCTCTGTATTCCTCGTCGAGGACGAGGTGATGATCAGGATGATGGTCGCGGACATGCTCGAAGAGCTCGGTTACAAGGTCGCGGCTGAGGCCGGCGACATCACCGAGGCTATGCGGCTGGCCCAGGCGACCGAGTTCGACATTGCCATCCTCGACGTCAACGTCAACGGCAAGGTCATCTCGCCGGTCGCCGACGTGATCAAGGCCAAGGGCTGCCCGTTCATCTTTGCCACCGGCTACGGCTCCTCCGGCCTGCCCGAGCAGTACCGCGACCGGCCGGCGCTGCAGAAACCGTTCCAGCTCGACGCGCTCGGCAAGACCATCGAAGCCGCCCTTCGCGGCGGCTAGCTGAAATTCCGTAGCCCGGATGGAGCGCAGCGCAATCCCGGAATCGTGCCACAAGCAAAGCCGGCCCCGGATTTCGCTGCGCTCCGTCCGGGCTACGGCCTAGCCGCTACTTCAGCGTTGCGCTGAGCTCTTCCGAAAACGCTTCGTTGGTGCGGTCGAGCCTGAGCGGCGTGACCGAGACATAGCGCTCGCGAAGCGCCGCGAGATCGGTGCCGTCGGCCGGCGTATCCATCATCGCCGTGCGCTCGAAGCCGATCCAGTAGTAGGGATTGCCCCGTCCGTCCTTGCGCTCGTCGATCCGCAAGAAGCCGAGATTGCGCTTGCCCTGGCGCGTGACGCGGATGCCCAGCACATCCTCCGGCGCGCAGGACGGGAAGTTGACGTTGATGACGGTGTCCTTCGGGATGCCCGCGGCGATCACCTTGCGCAGGATGTCGGGCCCGAACCTGCGCGCGGTGTCCCAGGGCATGCGCTCGCGGGTCTCGACGCTGAACTCCTGCGACAGCGCGAACGACGGCAACCCCAGAATGGTGCCCTCCAAGGCGCCGGCGATGGTGCCGGAATAAACCACGTCCTCGGCGACGTTGCGGCCCTTGTTGACCCCGGACAGCACGATGTCGGGCAGTTTGGCACCCAGGATATGGCGCGCGCCCATGATGACGCAGTCGGTCGGCGTGCCGCGCACGGCAAAGTGCCGGGGCCCGACTTCGCGCAGACGCAACGGATCGTTCAACGACAGCGAATGCGACACGCCGGACTGGTCGAGCTCGGGTGCAACCACCCAGACATCGTCGGACAGGGCGCGCGCGATCTCCTCCACGACCTTGAGGCCGGGGGCGTGGATGCCGTCGTCATTGGTGCAGAGAATGCGCATGCGAAGGGTCGATTCCAAAATGGGGGGTCTGAGCCGTCTTATCCGGCTCTGGCCGATCAGGCAAACCGGCCGCTCGGGGCCCAGGTGGCAGGTTCCGGCTGAATCCTGTTACCGGCGGATGCGCCATTGCGGCAGAAAACGCGCCAGCCTGCCCTCCGCGCGCAGCTTCATCACCGGCAACACGGGGTTCACGACGGGCGCCTCGATCACGCCGAGCGCTTCCAATTGCGCAACGAACGGGTCCGACTCCGGCGCCTGCGGAAAGCGCTCGCGCGCCACCGTCAGCGCCTTGTCGAAGTCTGCTGCATTCACACCGGGCTTGGCGCGCCGGCTCTGCACGAGATCGTCGTCCCAGAGCCGCGCGATCTCGATGTCGAGCACACCGCGTAGGCGCTGGTCCACGGCCTGGATGCCGGCAGCCGTGACCGCCCATTGTCTGCCGACCCAGAAGATGTCGCGGTGCAAGGCCATGAACGGTAGGGTTCTCGTCGACGGGCCGGCAGGATAGCCGGCCGCCCGATCTTCGCAACCGATCGTTTCCAGCATTTCAGACGGGCGACGCGATTCTTGTCTTGACGCGTTTTCTTGACGCGAACCGGTATCCACTTCGCTCGAAAACGCTTTAGTCGCGCCCGATCACCTTTACGCCGCCCATATAGGGCTGAAGCACGTCGGGGACCGCGATCGAGCCGTCCTCCTGCTGATAGGTCTCCATCACGGCGATCAGCGCACGGCCGAGCGCGGTGCCGGAGCCGTTCAGCGTGTGCACGAAACGCGGCTTGCCGTCGGGACCGCGCGAGCGCGCGTCCATACGACGGGCCTGAAAGTCGCCGCAGACCGAGCAGCTCGAGATCTCGCGGAATGCCCCGCCCTCGCCCTGGCCCGGCATCCAAACCTCGATGTCATAGGTCTTTTGCGACGAAAAACCCATATCTCCGGTGCAGAGCGTCATCACGCGGTAATGCAGGTCAAGCCGGCGCAGCACTTCCTCGGCGCAGGCGAGCATCCGCTCGTGCTCGTCCTTGCTGGTCTCGGGCGTCGTGATCGAAACCAGCTCGACCTTGGTGAACTGGTGCTGGCGGATCATGCCGCGCGTATCGCGTCCCGCGGCGCCTGCCTCCGCACGAAAACACGGCGTCAATGCCGTCAACCGCATCGGCAATTGCTTCTCGTCGAGGATGGATTCGCGCGCAAGATTGGTGAGCGACACTTCCGCGGTGGGGATGAGGCCGAGGCGCTCCGTCCTCAGTCGCTCCTGGTCGGGCGCAGCGAGAAGCTCGCCCTTGATTGCCCAGAACTGGTCGTCCTCGAATTTCGGCAACTGGCCCGTGCCGAACATGATCTCGTTGCGCACCAGCAGCGGCGGATTGATCTCGGTATAGCCGTGCTCGTCGACGTGCAGATTCAGCATGAACTGGCCGAGCGCGCGTTCGAGCCGAGCCAGTCCTTTCTTGAGCACGACGAAGCGTGCGCCGGAGAGTTTTGCCGCCGCCTCGAAATCCATGTCACCGAGCGCGGTGCCGAGATCGTCATGCAGCTTCGGCGCGAAGCCGTAGTTGCGCTTGTTGCCGAACACGTGGTGCTGCACGTTGCCGTGCTCGTCGACACCGTCGGGTACTTCGTCGAACGGAATGTTCGGGATCGCGGACAGCTCTTTCGTCAGCTCCTCGTCGGCGGTCTTCGCGGCGGCCTCGAGCTGCGGCATCGTGGTCTTGAGCTCGGCGACCTCCGCCATCAGCTTGGCCGCGCGGGCCTCGTCCTTGGCCTTCTTGGCGTCGCCGATCTCCTTGGAGGCGGCATTGCGCCGCGCCTGCGCCTGCTCGGAGGCCAGGATCGCCGCCCGCCGCTTCTCGTCGATCGCGAGCAGCGAGGCCGACAACGGCTTCAGACCCCGCCGTGCGAGACCGGCGTCGAAGGCTTGCGGATTATCGCGGATCGATTTGATGTCGTGCATGGCTGTGGTCCTGGGGCTTGTTGCAAACCTGCAAATCGTGGATTTGCATTCATGCAAACATGCAAATAGCCGCTCCCCCCTAGCACAGCTGTCATCGCCCGCGAAAGCGGCCGATCCGGTATTCCAGAGACGCTAGTGATTCCCCGAGGGGCCGCGGCGTACTGGATTCCCCGCTCCAGTGCGCAATTGCGCACGAGGCGGGGACCCCGAGGGTATCGCCCCTACTCCGCCGGATTGGCCGGCGTCGAGACGTCGGTGCTGGTGGTCGCCTGCGCGGTTGCCGCCGCCTTCTTCTCCACGATCCCGACCGCGATGATCGAGCCCTCGTAGAGCGCCATCAGCGGGATCGCGAGCGAGCACTGGCTCAGCACGTCGGGCGGGGTCAGCACGGCCGCGATGACGAAGGCCATGACGATGAAATAGCGACGCTTCTCGCGCAGCATCTTCGAGGTCACGATACCGATGCGGCCGAGCAGAGTCAGGATCACCGGAAGCTGGAAGGCGATGCCGAAGGCGAAGATCAGCGACATCATCAGCGACAGATATTCGCCGACCTTGGGCAACAGCTGGATCTGAGCGGTCTCGTCGCTGCCGGCCTGCTGCATGCCGAGCGAGAAGCGGACCAGCATCGGCAGCACGACGAAATAGACCAGCGCCGCGCCGAGCACGAAGAAGAACGGGGTCGCGACCAGATATGGCAGGAAGGCCTGCTTCTCGTGCTTGTACAGCCCCGGCGCGACGAATTTGTAGATCTGCGTCGCCACGATCGGGAACGAGATGAAGCCGGCGCCGAACAGCGCGAGCTTGAGCTGGGTGATGAAATATTCCAGCAGCGCCGTGTAGATGAACTTGGAATTCTCCGGACCCGCGATCCACACGAACGGCCAGACCAGCACGTTGTAGATCTGCTTGGCGAAGAAGAAGCAGAAGATGAAAGCAATGCCGAATCCGAGCAGCGCCTTGATCAGCCGCGAACGCAGCTCGATCAGATGGTCCATCAGCGGGGCTTTGCTGGCCTCGATATCGGCGTCGCTCATGACGCTTTGGCGTCCTTGATCGCTTCGGATGGCGCGGTGTCCTGCGCAACCTGCGCCTGCTCGACCTCGCGGGTGATCGCGAGCGGCTCGTTCGCGGCCGCATGTGCCTCGGCTTCCATGAAGGTCGCGGGCGTCGGGGCCTCCGGCGTTGTGGGCGTCGCCGGCGCTTCACTTGAAGTCGCTGGCGCTTCAATTGAAGTCGCCGGAGGTTCAACGGCAGTCGTCGTGGAGGTCTCGGCGGGCTTGTCGAGCGCATCGACGCGGAGCGCGTCGCTGACGTCCTTCTGAAGCGAGGTCAGCGGATTGAATCCCGTGGCGGCTTCCTTGACCTCGTCGAAGCTCTTCTTGAGGTCGGCCATTTCGGCCTCGCGCATCGCTTCCTGGAACTGGCCCTGGAATTCGGCGGCCATCTTCCGCGCTTTGCCCAACCACTGTCCGACCATGCGCAGCACGCCCGGCAGCTCTTTCGGGCCGATGGCGATCAGGGCCACGACCCCGATGAGGACCAGTTCACTCCACCCGATGTCGAACATGAGGTCTTCCGTTCACGACAGCCGCAGCCGGCCCAACCCTTGCGCGCAGGATCGGGACGCTGGCCGCGTCTCGCGTGTTCTCTGGCTCAGACGGCCTTGCTGCCGACGTCGGACCGCGCCGCAGTCGGCGCGCCATTGTGTTCGATGGACTTGGCCGGCTCCGGCTTCTCGGCGGGCTTGTCGTCGTCCTGCATGCCCTTCTTGAATGCCTTGATGCCCTGCGCCACGTCGCCCATCAGATCCGAAATCTTGCCGCGGCCGAACAGCAGCAGGACCACTGCGATCACCAGGATCCAGTGCCAAATGCTGAGTGAACCCATCCTGCAACCCTCCAAACGCGCATGGCCGGGGACCCGGCCGATCTTGACCGGAACGTAGGCTTGGCAGGCCTCAAAAACAAGGACCAAGGCAGCGCCAATTCGCTGTCGGCACTACGTAATCTTGCTAGTGTTAACTGGTCGCAGGAGCCCGCAACAGCCGGGGTGTCACTCCTCGGTGCCCCCCTCGCCGGCGCCCTCTTTGCCACCGTCCGGCGTCTCTTCCGGGGTCTCGGGCTCGACCGCAGGCGCCAGCGCCAGATCGAGCTCGTCGCCCGGTTCCAGCGGATCCTCGTCCTCGCGGAGCTGCGGGTCGTCCGATGGCGTCGGCACGCTGAATCCGGTCGGCAGGCGCGAATCCAGCAGGCCCGTGCCTTTCAGCTCCTCGAGGCCCGGCAGATCGCCGAGCTGTTCCAGGGTGAACTGCGACAGGAAGTCCTCCGTGGTTCCGAAGGTCAGCGGACGGCCGGGCGTCTTGCGCCGGCCACGCGGCTTGATCCAACCGGTCTCCAGCAGCACGTCGAGCGTGCCCTTCGAGGTGACGACGCCGCGGATCTCCTCGATCTCGGCGCGCGTCACGGGCTGGTGATAGGCAATGATCGCGAGCACCTCGATCGCGGCGCGCGACAGGCGGCGGGTCTCGGTGCTCTCCCGCGTCATCAGCCAGGCGAGATCGCCGGCGGTGCGGAAGGTCCATTTGTTGGCGACGCGAACGAGATTCACCCCGCGCAAGGCATAGTCGGCCTGGAGCTGCTCGAGCGCGGCCTTGACGTCGACGCCGTCAGGCATGCGCTTGGCCAGCGTCGCGGTATCCAGCGGTTCACTCGAAGCAAACAGCAGCGCTTCCAGCAGCCGCAATTCCTCGGGACGTGCCTGGGATTCGTTCTCCATCGGCTCGGCCTCTTCTACCCGCACTTCAGCCAGGCTTGCCATGGCAGCTTCTCCTTCTTGCACTTAACCGACCGGCGCATCAGGCGCAGGAGCTGCGTCCGGGACCGGTTTCGGGCGCCCCTTTCGGAAATAGATGGGCGCAAACGCCTCTTTCTGGTTCAGCTCCAGCTGACCTTCTCGCACCAGTTCCAGCGCGGCCGCGAAGCTCGAGGCGAACACCGTCGCGCGCTGCGTCGGATCGGCGACATGCCGGACCAGGAAGTCGTCGAGCACGCCCCAGTCATCCTGTTCGCTGATGCTGCCGACCAGCCGCTCCAGCGTGGCGCGCGCCTCGGCGAGCGACCACACCGTGCGCTTGGCCAGATGCACGCTCGCCAGCACGCGCGACTGGCGCTGCGAGGCATAGGCGGTGAGCAAATCGTACAGCGTCGCCGTGTATTTCGGATGCTTGATCTCGGCGATCTGCTCGGGCTCGCCGCGCGGGAAAATATCGCGCAGCAATTGCTGTCTGTTCATCAGCCGATTGGCGGCTTCGCGAATGGCTTCCAGCCGGCGCAGTCGGTTGGCAAGCGCCGTCGCCATCTGCTCCGCGCTCGGGCCTTCCGCACTCGGCGGCTCCGGCAGCAGCAGGCGCGACTTCAGGAAGGCGAGCCAGGCCGCCATGACGAGGTAGTCGGCGGCAAGCTCCAGCCGGATCTTCCGCGCGGCTTCGATGAAGTGGAGGTACTGGTCGGCCAGCGCCAGGATCGAGATCTTGGCGAGATCGACTTTCTGCTGCCGCGCCAGCGCGAGCAGCAGGTCGAGCGGCCCCTCATAGCCCTCGACGTCCACCACCAACGCCGGCTCACCCTCGGCAAGCTCTGCGGGCCGCCCGGTTTCGAAGGATAGAATTTCTGCGGTCATGCGGTTGCCGTGTTTGCCCGTGCGATCAATGCATCCAGCTCAGTGCGTGCGGCGACGCGGTCGAGCGGCTGCGGCGCCTTG
>NZ_JALBHA010000254.1:0-8890 GCF_023006445.1 Bradyrhizobium sp. SHOUNA76 | reverse complement strand
CGCGTCGCCTCGAGCCACATCCGCGTCGGCACCTTCCAGTTCTTCGCGGTCCGCCGCGATACCGAGGCGCTCCGCCGGCTCGCCGATCATGTCATCGCCCGTCATTATCCTGAGCTGCGTGACGTGGAGCGGCCGTATCACGCGCTGCTTGCCGGCGTCGTCGCGCGCCAGGCCGAGCTCGTCGCACGCTGGCTCCTGGTCGGCTTCATCCACGGCGTGATGAACACCGACAACAGCTCGATCTCGGGCGAGACCATCGATTACGGCCCCTGCGCCTTCATGGACGCCTACAATCCCGCGCAGGTGTTTTCCTCGATCGACGAGATGGGCCGTTATGCCTACGCCAACCAGCCGCGTATCGCTTTGTGGAATCTGACGCGGCTTGCCGAATGCCTGCTGCCGCTGTTCTCGGACGAGCAGGAGAAGGCGGTCGCCGAAGCCCAGGACATTCTCGGCGCCTTCTCTGACACGTTCAGCAATGCCTATCAGGCCGGTCTGCGCCAGAAGGTCGGCCTGTTCACGGAGCGCGACGGCGACGATGCGCTGATCCAGGACCTGCTCGACGCCATGGCCAAGAACCAGGCCGACTTCACCCTCACCTTCCGCAAGCTCGGCGATGCCGCGGGTGATGACGCCGCCGACATTCGGGCCCAGTTCATGGAGCCCGCAGCGTTCGACGAATGGGCCGGCCGCTGGCGCGCGCGCATCGCGCTGGAGCCGCAGAGCGCAGCCGAGCGGCAGGCCGCCATGCACGCGGTCAATCCCATGTTCATCCCGCGCAACCACCGCGTCGAGGCGGTGATCCAGGCCGCCGTGAACGACGATAACTACGCGCCGTTCGAGGAATTGGTGAAGGTGCTGGCCAAGCCGCATGAGGACCAGCCGGATTATGCCGCCTATGCCGATCCCCCGCTGCCGGACCAGCGCGTGTTGCAGACGTTCTGCGGGACGTAGCGGCAGGCTTCGAGAGGGCCACTCAAATGAACCGGAACAGTCCAATGACCAGCGACGAGATCGAGGCGATCAAGGCGCACCGCGGGTCCCTGGAAATCGTTCATCGAGAAACGTGATAAATTCAGCGGCTCAGACTTCATCCAGACCGGAGGCGAAGACTTCTACCTCACCGGCGGGACGCTCGCCGATCAGGAATTCATCGCCCACGCGCGGCAGGATATTCCAAGACTGATCGCCGAGATCGAGCGCCTGCGCGCGCTTGTTCACTAGAGCGCTTTCTCCCGCACGCTTCTTCCGTGTGGACACGTCCCGGCCGCGGGAACCGCTGTCATCAAACTGAAACACACGCGCACTAACCGCCTGTCAGGGTCGTCTTGCCGGAGACGTCCTTTCTCCAACACCCCTGACGAGCGCCATGCCCTTCAAATTCATCCACCTTACCGACACGCATCTCGCAAATCCCGGGCTGAAGCTCTATGGCCTCGACCCGCGTGCCCGGCTGGACGCGGCGATCGCCGACATCAACCGGCACCAGTCCGACGCTGCCTTCGCGGTGGTGACCGGCGACCTCACCCATTGGGGCGAGGCTGACTCCTACGCCAATTTCGCCGACGCCATGGCGGCGCTGAAGATTCCCTACATCGCGATGGTCGGCAATCACGACAAGCGCGTCACCTGCCTCGACGCGCTGAAGGCGGCGCCGCGCGATGCCAACGGCTTCGTGCAGGGCACCCGCACCACCGAGCACGGCCTGTTCGTCTTCCTCGACACGCTGGACGAGACCAGCCACGCCGGCGAGATGTGCGCCAAGCGCTTTGACTGGCTCGCGAAGACGCTTGCCAACGCGCCCGCCGACCAGCCCTTCGTCGTGTTCATGCATCACCCGCCCTTCCCGATCGGCGTCCATGCGATGGACGAGATCGGGCTGAAACAGACCGCGGAGTTTGCCGAGGTGATCGCGCCCTATCGCGCCCGCATCCGCCACCTCTTCTTCGGCCATGTGCACCGTCCCATCTTCGGCAGCTACGGCAAGATTCCGTTCTCCACCCTGCGCGGCACCAACCATCAGGTCTGGTTCGAGCTCGACGCCGGCGCGCCGCATCTGGCCAGCCACGAGCCGCCCGCCTATGGCGTGGTGCTGATCGACGAGGAGAACCTGGTCGTACACAGCCACGACTTCCTCGACACCAGTCTGCGCTTCCCCTTCGAGCCCCCGGCGGGGGTGGACGGCCGCGACTACGCACTCAACTTTCCGGGGCGGTGAAATGAGCCTCGCCGAACCCGCGGCTCTTCCGGTCGCGACCTCGGCGGCGCCG
The DNA here is from genome assembly GCF_023006445.1 of Bradyrhizobium sp. SHOUNA76. NCBI lineage: Bacteria > Pseudomonadati > Pseudomonadota > Alphaproteobacteria > Hyphomicrobiales > Nitrobacteraceae > Bradyrhizobium > Bradyrhizobium sp. SHOUNA76. The sequence goes on along the minus strand of NZ_JALBHA010000254.1, from coordinate 6,620 downwards.
CGCCTGGACGTGCCGAAGCGCCTCGTCAGGCGCTTCAAAGCTTCGCTGCCCGCCTATCTCCTGTTGCTGCCCTCGCTGGTCTTCCTCGCGCTGTTCACCTATGGCGCGATGGGCCGCGTGTTGATCGATGCGCTCTACCAGCGCGCCACGCCGAAGGCCCCGGTCCGCTTCGTCGGTCTCGACAACATCGCAGCGGTGCTGGCCGACCCCGCCTTCTCCGGCGCCGTCGTCAACAACCTCATCTACGCCGTCGGCACGGCGATCCCGAGCATCGGCCTGGCGCTGCTGTTCGCGCTGACGCTGTCGCGCACCCATGCCGTGAGCAGCGCGCTGCGCGCAGCGCTGTTCCTGCCGGTGCTGATCCCGATGGTCGCCGCATCCGCGCTGTTCATGTTCATCTTCCTGCCCAATGTCGGCCTGCTCGACTACTACATCGGCCGGTTTCTCCCGGTGCTGCCGAACTGGCTCGGCGACCCCGACATCGCGCTCTATGCGATCATGGTCATCACCATCTGGAAGAATGCCGGCTATTACATGCTGTTCTTCCTCGCCGGTCTCCAGGCCGTGCCCGAGGACGTGATGGAGGCCGCGCATCTCGACGGCGCGGGGCCCTATCGGCGCTTCCGTCACATCATCCTGCCCGAGCTCAAGCCCACCTTCCTGTTCGTCATCGTGATCGCCACGCTCAACGCGGTGACGCAGGTCGACCACGTCTTCGTCATGACCAAGGGCGGTCCGTCCAACTCGACCAATCTGGTGCTGTTCTACATCTACCAGCAGGCGGTCGAGCACTACGACATCGGCAAGGCGTCCGCGGCAACGCTGCTGACGCTTGCCGCGCTGATGGGCCTCACCGCGCTCTCCTTCCGCACCATGGCGAACCGCGAGGGCGGGCCATGAAGCTGCTCGAAGCGCTCTGGAAGGACGCCCCGCTCGCCACGCGCGGCGAGATCACGCCCAAGCTCGGCTTCCTGCTGACCGTGCTGCTCGCGATCGTCTGGCTGATCCCGTTCCTGTGGATGGGCGTTGCGACGCTGCGCCCGGCCTCGGACGGCATCAACGCCATGGCCGAGCTGATGCCGAGCCTGAAGCCGACGCTCGACAACATCAGGGATGCCTGGGAGATCGGCGACTTCCCGCGCTACGCCCTCAACACCACCTTCATCTGCGCGGGCATTCTCCTCGTGCAGTTCGTCACGATCACGCTGGCGGGCTTTGCCTTCGCGCGCCTGAGCTTCGCCGGCAAGACGCTGATCTTCTACATGTTCCTGATGCAGCTGATGCTGGTGCCGGTGCTGCTGATCGTGCCGAACCTGAAGCTGGTCGCGCAGCTCGGCCTCTACGACACGCTGACCGGCGTGATGATGCCGTTCTTCGCTTCCGCCTTCGGCACCTTCCTGATGCGCCAGGCGTTCGAGGCGATCCCGACCGAGCTGGAAGACGCCGCGCTGATCGACGGCGCCAGCCTGTTCCAGCGCATCCGCCACATCTACGTGCCGCTGTCGATGCCGAGCTTCTGGGCCTTCGCCATCATCTCCGTCACCAGCCACTGGAACGACTTCCTGTGGCCGCTGATGGTGATCAATTCGCCGGACAAGCGGCCGCTCACGGTCGGGCTCTCGGTGTTCACCGCGACCGCGGAAGGCACCCAGGCCTGGGGCACCATCGCCGCGGGCACGCTGATGGTGATCGCGCCGCTGCTCGTCACCTTCCTGATCTTTCAGAAGCGTTTCATCAGTTCTTTCGTCACCTCAGGCATCAAATAGGAGAGTTTTCGATGCTGTTTACCCGCAGGCTCATGCTTGGCCTCGCCATGGCAGGCTCCATGGCTGCTGCCCTCGCCGTCCCGGCGATGGCCGAAGGTCCGACCGAGATCGACCTGTTCTTCCCCGTTCCCGTCGACGGCAAGCTCGCCCGCGACATGGGCACCTTGATCAAGGAGTTCAACGAGGGACACCCGAACATCAAGGCGACCGCCGTCTACACCGGCTCCTATGACGACACGCTGATCAAGACGCGCGCATCGATCAAGGCCGGCAAGCCGCCGGCTGCCGTGATCATGTCGGCCAATTTCCTGCTCGACATGCAGATCGAGAACGAGCTCACCAATCTCGATCCTCTGATCGCCGCCGACGGCACCACCAAGGACCAGTTCCTGGGTCAGTTCTTCCCGGCGCTGCAGGGCAACGCGGTGATCAACCGCTCGGTCTACGGCGTGCCCTTCCACAATTCGACGCCGCTGCTCTACATCAACGCCGACAAGGCCAAGGAAGCGGGCCTCGATCCGAACAAGCCGCCGCAGACCTGGGCCGAGCTCACCGACTGGGCCAAGAAGCTCACCAAGCGCGAGGGCGAGAAGGTGACCCAATGGGGCATCGCGATCCCCTGCGCCTATGATTATTGCGGCTGGATGATGGAAACGCTCACCATGAGCAATGGCGGGCGCTACTACAACGAGGAGTTCGGCGGCGAGGTCTATTACGACACGCCCTCGATGCTGGGCGCGCTGACCTGGTGGAACGACCTCGTCACCAAGCACAAGGTGCATGCGCCCGGCGCCACGCCTGGCCCTGCCGTCAGCACCTCCTTCATCTCCGGCAATGCCGCGATGATGATGCTGTCCACGGGCTCGCTCACTTACGTGCGCGACAACGCCAAGTTCAACTACAAGGTCGCCTTCATCCCGCGCAACGTCCGCAACGCGGTGCCGATCGGCGGCGCCTCGCTGATCGTGCCGGCAGGGCTCGAGGCCGACAAGCAGAAGGCCGCCTGGACGCTGATCAAGTGGATGACCTCGCCCGAGAAGAGCGGCTGGTGGAGCCGCGCCACCGGCTATTTCGCGCCCAACATGGCCGCCTACAAGACGCCCGAGATGGTCGACTTCCTCAACAAGAACCCGGACGCCAAGACCGCCGTCGAGCAGCTCGACGTCGCAAAGCCCTGGTTCGCGACCTACAAGACCGTACCGGTCCGCAAGACCCTCGAGGACGAGGTGATGCTGGTCCTCAACGGCAAGAAGCAGCCGAAGGAGGCCCTCGCCGCCGCCCAGAAGGCCGCCGATGAGACGCTGAAGCCGTACAACGCCGAGACGTCACTGAAGTTGCCGTAAGGCCCCTGCTTCGTAGGGTGGATTAGCCCGAGGCTGCGCAAGGCGCAGTCGCGGGCGTAGTCCACCTTCTGCCTCCTCGAATGCGAATGGTGGTGGATTACGCCTTCGGCTAATCCACCCTACGGCTCCTCAGATCGTCACCACGATCTTGCCGAACTGCGTGTTCGACTCCAGGAAGCGGTGCGCCTCGACGATGTCCTCGAACCGGAATGTCCTGGCGATAACCGGCTTCAACGCGCCGTCCGATAGACCGTCGAGAATGAACGCCTTCGCCCGCGCAAGGCGCACGGTGTCGCGAATGATCTCGTGCACGAGGTAGCCGCGCAAGACGAGGCTCTTGGTCAGCACGTTGAATAGCGGAAACGGCGTCGGCTCAGGGCTGAGCCCGCCATATTCGATCAGCATGCCGCCCGGCGACATCGCCGCGGTCAGCGGCTCGAACGCAGGACCACCAACAGCGTCGAACACGGTTCGGACGCCGTTCGCACCGGCGATCGCCTCAAGCCGTGACCGGATGTCCTCTTCTTCCGACACGATGACGTGGTCGGCGCCGGCGTCGAGCAAGGCGCGCCGCTTGGCCGACGTGCGCGTCAGGGCAACCGGGACGGCGCCCATCCGGTTCGCGATCTGAATGGCCGCCAGCCCGACGCTGCTCGACGCTGCCGTGATGGCCACGACGTCCCCTCGCCCGAGCCCGGCGATGTCGACCAGCGCGCCGTAGGCGGTCAGATACTGCATCCACACCGCAGCCGCCGTCTCGAAGCCGAGCTCCGGCGGATGCTTCACGACGAACTCGGCCGGAAACGTCGCGATTTCGGCATAGGCCGGCCATCGCACCATCGACAGTGGCGGCACGATGCTGACGGCATCGCCCGGCATAATGCCGGCCACGTCTTCCCCGATAGCCGCGACAAGCCCGGCCGCCTCCAGACCGAGGCCCGACGGAAATTTCGCGGTCTCGATGTAGGTCCCTCTCCGCAACAGCGCTTCCGCGCGATTGAGGCCGAGTGCCCTGACCCGGATCTGAACTTCGCCCTTTGCCGGCGGCGCAACATCGATGGTCTCGATGCGCAGCACCTCGGGGCCGCCATGTTGATGAAAGCGAACGGCACGGGCCATGGAAATACTCCAAAACAGTTGAACTGAATGGAGCTATGCCGATCCCCGGGAAGCGAATAAATCGCCCAAGTGAGCGAACAGTCGAAACCAGGAGTTTTCAATCATGGACCGCCTGACCAGCATGGCCGTATTCGTCAAGGCCGTCGATCTCGGCTCGTTCGCGGCCGCCGCCGACGCGCTAGAGATGTCGGGGCCGATGGTCGGCAAGCACGTGCGCTTCCTCGAGGAGCGCCTCGGCATTCGCCTCCTCAACCGCACCACGCGCCGCCAGAGCCTGACCGAGGCCGGCCAGGCCTATTATGAGCGCTGCCGCGTGGTGCTGAGCGAGGCCGAAGCCGCTGATGCTGTCGTTGCCGATGAGCTGTCCGAGCCTCGTGGCCGGCTGCGCGTAACGATGCCGGCCCTGCTCGGACGGCACTGCATCGCGCCCTTGCTGATGAAGCTGGCTCGCAAACATCCGCATCTCGAACTCGACCTCTCCTTCGGAGATCCGATCGCCGACCTCATTGAGGCCGGCTATGACCTCGCGATCCGGACCGGCGATCTCGACGACCAATCCGGCCTGATTGCACGGCGCATCGCAAGCCAGCGCATGGTGGTGTGCGGCGCGCGGTCGTATTTGCGCACGAACGGCAAGCCGAAATCGATCGACGATCTGGTCGCGCATCAGGCGATCATCTATCGTCGCTCGGGGCGGGTCCGGCCGTGGTTGTTTCCGCTGGGCGATCAGCCTCCACGCGAGATCATGCCATCGGGCCGGCTGAGGCTCGACGATCTGGAAGCGATCGCCGATGCGGTCGTGCAGGGCATGGGTCTCGCCTGGCTGCCTTATTGGCTGGTCCGCGAGCGTCTTGCCTCCGGCGCGCTGGTCGGTCTCTTCGGCGGCCAACCGGAATTCCTCTACGACTGCCACGCGCTTTGGCCGCGTTCACCCCGCATGCCGCCAAAGGTCCGCGCGGCCGTGGATACGCTGGCCACAGCCCTGCCGAAGCTGATGACGTGAAGGGGCGACCGCCCTGCCCCGTTAACTTCCCGTCCACCATCCGGCCCGCCCCGCCGCCGGTAACCATTGCAATTAACAGACCCTCAACGCACCGCCGACAAATCTACCGATGTTTCTGGAGGTTTCGCCGTGGATCTGTTGGTTATCGAGTTCCTGGGGCTGGCGCTGGTCGCCATGTGCGTGGTCGTGGTGGCGCTGCCCTGCGGCCGCAAATCCTCGCACCGGGTCCGCTACGAATAGGAATTTCGTCGGAAAAAGCGATTCCGGCCCGAATGCAAGGCTCGAATTCGCACTGAGCCCCTTGACATCACAGCACTTTCGGCAGATCGGCTGATATCAAGTGTCATGGGCCGTTCATGGATTTGATTACCACCACCGCTGACCTCGCGGCTGCCTGCAGCCGGCTGGCCAAGCACCCCGTCATTACCGTCGATACCGAGTTCCTGCGTGAGACCACCTACTACCCGCTGCTGTGCGTGGTGCAGATGGCCAGCGCCGAGGAAGCCATCGTCGTCGACACCCTGGCCGAGGGGATCGACCTCAAGCCGTTCTTCGAGCTGATGGCCAACGAGAGCGTGCTGAAGGTGTTCCACGCCGCCCGCCAGGACATCGAGATCATCTGGCACCAGGCCAATATCATCCCGCACCCGGTGTTCGACACCCAGGTGGCCGCGATGGTGCTGGGTTACGGCGACAGCATCGCCTACGACGCGCTGGTCGAGAAGGTCGCCGGTCACCGTCCCGACAAGACCCACCGCTTCACCGACTGGTCGCGCCGGCCGCTGACCAAGGAGCAGATGCACTACGCGGTGTCCGACGTCACGCACCTGCGCGACGTGTTCGCCGCGCTCGATGCCGATCTCAAGAAGCGCCGCCGCAGCGAATGGGTGTCCATCGAGATGGAGGTCCTCACCTCCCCCAGGACTTACGACTTCCATCCCGAACGCGCCTGGGAGCGACTGAAGACGCGGGTGCGCAAGCCGAAGGATCTTGCCGTCCTGATGGAGGTCGCGGCCTGGCGTGAGCAGGAAGCCCAGAGCCGAGACGTGCCGCGCGGCCGCGTGCTGCGCGACGAGGCGATCACCGACATCGCGACCCACGCGCCGACCACGCTGGAAAAGCTCGCCCATCTGCGCTCTGTGCCGAAGGGGTTCGAGAAGTCCAAATGGGGCGCGGACATCGTGGCCGCAGTCGAGCGCGGGCTGGCGCGGGATTTTGCGACGCTGCCGAAGCTGGAGAAGCCGCGCAACAACAACAACGGCGCGGCGATCGTCGAGCTCCTGAAGGTGCTGCTGCGCATGACCGCCGAGCGCCACGCGGTCGCCAGCAAGGTGATCGCGACTGTCGATGATCTCGAGGAGATCGCAGCCGACGACGAGGCCGACGTCC
>NZ_JALBHA010000253.1:0-8923 GCF_023006445.1 Bradyrhizobium sp. SHOUNA76 | reverse complement strand
CGGCTGCTCGCCGCTGGTCGACCCCAGGGGGCGCGGCGCGATCCTGTTCGACATCGGCGGCGGCTCGACCGAGCTGGTGCGGATCGAGCGCGACCCGGAAAATCCGGAGCCGCGCATCAAGGCCTGGATGTCGATCCCCTATGGTGTGGTGACGCTCGCCGAGCAGTTCGGCGGCCGCGACGTGACGCCGGAGATTTATGCTGCGATGGAGCAGGTGGTCGCGAACCACGTCGCGCCGTTCGCGGAAGAGCATGGCGGCGATCTCGCCGACATGCACCTGCTGGGCACATCAGGCACGGTGACGACGCTCGCCGGTATCCATCTCAACCTCGCACGCTACGACCGCCGCCGCATCGACAGCATCTGGATGAACGATTCCGACATCACCGCGACTATCAACAAGCTGCTCGGCATGAGCTACGAGGAGCGCGCCGGCAACAACTGCATCAGCGTCGAGCGCGCCGATCTCGTGCTCGCCGGCTGCGCCATCCTCGATGCCATCAGGCGCGCCTTTCCGCTGCGGCGCCTGCGCGTCGCCGACCGTGGCTTGCGCGAAGGCATGCTGGTCGAGATGATGCGCGAGGACGGCGCGCTCAGGAGCTGGTGAGATGGCCAAGGACACCACCGGCCGCTTGCACGTCCAGGTCAAGACCGGCGGCAAGCGCAAATTGTCGTCGAAGCTCTGGCTGGAGCGGCAGCTCAACGATCCCTATGTGGCCAAAGCCAAGGCGGCGGGCTATCGCTCGCGCGCGGCGTTCAAGCTGCTCGAGATCGACGACAAGTTTCGGTTTCTGAAGCCGGGCATGGCCGTGGTCGACCTCGGCGCGGCACCCGGCGGTTGGAGCCAGATCGCTGCCAAGCGCGTCGGCTCCACCGAAGGCAAGGGCAAGGTCGTCGCGATCGATCTGTTGGAAATGCCGGAGATTCCCGGCGTCGATTTCGCGCAGCTCGATTTCATGGACAATGACGCGCCCGAAAAGCTCACCGCGATGCTGGGCGGCGGCGCCGATATCGTGATGTCCGACATGGCCGCCAACACCACCGGTCACCGCAAGACCGACCAGCTCCGCATCGTCGGCCTGGTCGAGACCGCGGCCGCGTTTGCGTGCGACGTGCTCAAGCCCGGCGGCACGTTCCTGGCAAAAACGTTCCAGAGCGGGGCCGACGCCGACCTGCTCGCCCAGCTCAAGCGCGACTTCGCCACCGTGCGCCACGTCAAACCGGCGGCGAGCCGGCAGGATTCCTCGGAGCGCTATGTGCTCGCGACGGGGTTTCGCGGCGAGGCCAAGACGTAGTCACAAACTCCGTCATCGTAGCCCGCATGAAGCGAAGCGGAATGCGGGGCCGGTCCCGGATTGCGCTGCGCTCCATCCGGGCTACAGGAAATTCCTACCCCAGCCTTTGATCCCGCACGTCCTGCGTATCCTCGGTCGCCGCCTTGACCGCCGCCTTCTCAGCACCTTTGCCGGCGCCCTTGCGGCTCGCGATCTCCACGGCCTTGCGGCCGGAGATCTCGTGGCCGGCATCAGCGGGCATCTGCCAGAAGAACCAGCTTGACGCTGCCGAGGTCAGCGCGATCACGACAAAGGCCGGTGCGAACACGGTGGCGTCGATCTCGCCGACATGGTTGAACCACATCGTCGTTTCCACGCACGCCGCGCCGACCGCCACGCCGGCCGAAACGGCCAGCTGCTGGTTGACGCTGACGAGAGTGGTGGCACGGCTCATCTGCGCGGTCTCGACGTCGGCATAGGCAACCGTGTTGATCGCGGTGAACTCCAGCGAGCGGAAGAAGCCGCCGACCACCAGGATCACCATGATGATGAGCAGCGGCGTCGTCACCGTGAACAGCGCGCAGACGGCGAGGAAGAACGCGCTGACGATCGCGTTCACCGTCATCAGATTGCGGAAGCCGAAGGTGCGAATGATGCGTGCCGCCAGCGTCTTCATCCCCATCGCGCCGAGCGAGGAGGAGAAGGTGACGAGGCCGGAATGGAACGGCGACAGCCCGAAGCCGATCTGCATCAGGAGCGGAAGCAGGAACGGCAGCGCGCCGATGCCGAGCCGGAACATGAAGCCGCCGAGGACGGCCGCGCGCAATGTCGGCAGCTTCAGGAGCGAGAAGTCGAGCACTGGTGAGCCCGTGCGCCGGGCGTGCAGGACATACAGCATCATCGAGATCGCGCCGCCCACGACCAGGGCGGCGACCGTGCTCCACGGCAGCAGGTTCAGTCCCGCAACAGATAGCCCGAACGCGATGCCGGCAAGCCCGACACCCGCGAGCACCATGCCGTAGAGATCGAACGGCTCGCGCGTCTCGCTCTTGATGGGATCGATGAAGCGCAGCGCCATGAAGATGCCGAGCAGCCCGATCGGGATGTTGATCAGAAAGATCCAGTGCCAGGACGCGTAGGTAGTGATGAAGCCGCCAAGCGGCGGGCCGATCACCGGGCCGATCAGGGCAGGGACCGTCACCCAGGCCATGGCGTTGACCAGCGCGCTCTTGTCGACCGAGCGCAGCAGCACGAGGCGCCCGACCGGCGTCATCATGGCGCCGCCCATGCCCTGCAGGATGCGCGCGAACACGAAATCGGTGACCGAGGACGAGAGCGCGCAGCCGACCGAGCCGACCATGAAGACGCCGACCGCAATCGCGAACACCATGCGCGCGCCGAACCGGTCGGCGGTCCAGCCGCTCGCCGGGATGAACACCGCGAGCGACAGCAGATAGGAGGTGATCGCGAGCTTGAGCGTCAGCGGACTTGTGCCGATGTCAGCCGCGATCGCCGGCAGCGAGGTGGCGATCACCGTCGAGTCCATGTTCTCCATGAAGAGAGCAGTGGCCACGATCAGCGGAATGACGCGTTGCTTGTCGACCATGACGGATTGGTTTTGAAAATCGGAAGGAAGGGGGCTTGCGGCTTATCACCGCCGCCCGCCCGCGACCATTGCGGATCGACGCATAGCACCTAAATCCTGCGTGACCCCAGGTGTGACTCCCTCCGTCATTCCCGGGCGCGCCGCATGGCGCTCTCTCGTCAATCCGGGTTCGCGACTTCGTCGCGCCCCGGAATGACCGCGGAGGGGACGGCGTACCGAGCCGGTCCCCGCCGAATTTGCGTAAAAAGCCTGTGAATGGCAGGCCGGCGCTCCGAATTGCTTTGATTCGTCACGCGGCCGTGCTATCGACCCGCGTCAACCCCACCGATGGGCTCCGATTCTCCGGCGTTGCCGCAAGGTACGCCGAGGGCGGCGCTCATCCATTAGCATTTGCGGCAGGGCCGCAGGAAGGAGTTGGCAAATGGCCACGGTGCAACTTCAGGGCATCCGCGAAGCCTTTACGTTCGACGACGTGCTGCTGAAGCCGGGCCTGTCGGACGTCATGCCGGGCGAGGTCGACATCCGCTCCCGCGTCACCCGCGCCATTCCGCTCAACATCCCGATCATGGCCTCGGCCATGGACACCGTCACCGAAGCCCGCATGGCGATCGCCATGGCGCAGGCCGGCGGCCTCGGCGTCATCCACCGCAATTTCGACCCCGAAGGGCAGGCCGCCCAGGTGCGGCAGGTCAAGCGCTACGAGTCGGGCATGGTGGTGAACCCGCTCACCATCAGCCCCGAGGCCTCGCTCGACGATGCGCTCAAGCTGATGAGCGATCACGGCATCTCCGGCATTCCCGTCGTCACCGGCGCCGGCAAGAACACACCGGGCAAGCTGGTCGGCATCCTCACCAACCGCGACGTACGGTTTGCGACCAATCGCCAGCAAAAAATCTCCGAGCTGATGACGCATGAAAACCTCGTCACGGTGCGCGAGAATGTCAGCCAGGACGAGGCGCGGCGGATGCTGCACCAGCATCGCATCGAGAAGCTGCTCGTGGTCGATGAGCAATATCGCTGCGTCGGCCTCATCACCGTGAAGGACATGGAAAAGGCGGTCGCCCATCCGCTCGCCTGCAAGGACGCGCAGGGGCGCCTGCGTGTCGCCGCCGCCACCACCGTCGGGGACACCGGCTTCGAGCGAACCGAGCGCCTGATCGATGCCGGCGTCGACCTCGTCGTCGTCGACACCGCGCACGGCCATTCCCGCCATGTGCTCCACGCGGTGAACCGCATCAAGCGTCTGTCCAATTCGGTGCAGGTCGTGGCCGGCAACGTCGCCACCACCGAGGGCACTCAGGCGCTGATCGACGCGGGCGCGGACTGCATCAAGGTCGGCATCGGTCCGGGCTCGATCTGCACGACGCGCATCGTCGCCGGCGTCGGCGTTCCCCAGCTCACCGCGATCATGGATGCGGTGGAAGCGGCGAAGAAGGCCGACATCCCCGTCATCGCCGACGGCGGCATCAAGTTCTCCGGCGACCTTGCCAAGGCGCTCGCCGCCGGCGCCGACATCGCCATGGTCGGCTCGCTGCTCGCCGGCACCGATGAGACGCCCGGCGAAGTGTTCCTGTGGCAGGGCCGTTCCTACAAGGCCTATCGCGGCATGGGCTCGGTCGGCGCGATGGCGCGCGGATCTGCCGATCGCTACTTCCAGCAGGACATCAAGGACACGCTGAAGCTCGTGCCTGAAGGCATCGAGGGGCAGGTGCCGTATAAAGGCCCGGTCGGCAATGTCATGCACCAGCTCGCCGGCGGCCTGCGCGCCGCAATGGGCTATGTCGGCGCGCGTGACATGAAGGAGCTGCATGACAAGGCGCAGTTCGTCCGCATCACCGGCGCTGGCCTGCGCGAAAGCCACGTCCACGACGTCACCATCACGCGCGAGAGCCCGAACTATCCGGGCGGGGGTTAGTCGCCGATCGCGCTTTCAGCGCCGGTCTCGTGCCCGGGACGCAGCGCAGCAGCACTCCGGCGATGCGCTGCAGAGCCGGGGCCCATCGCTCTGCATCTGTCGTGTTACTTTGGGTCCCGGCTCTGCGCAGCAGCGCAAGAGCGCTGCAGCGCGTCCGGGACACGGGAGATGCGCATGACGAAACGCGATCACGCTCCTCCGCTTTTGTATTGACGCAGCTACCTCCCTCCGCTTCCGTCCATGTCGAAAAACAATCAGGAGGAAGCCATGTCCCAAGCAAAACGCATCGTTCTCGCCGCGCGTCCCGTCGGAGAACCCAAGCCATCCGATTTCCGCATCGAGGAATTCGCTGTCCCGACGCCTGCGGCGGGTGAAGTCCTGCTGCGCACGATCTGGCTGTCGCTTGATCCCTATATGCGCGGGCGCATGAGCGATGGTCCGTCCTATGCAGCTCCGGTGCCGATCGGCGGGGTGATGGAGGGCGAGGCGGTCAGCGAGGTCGCGGCGTCCAACAATGCCGGCTTCGCCAAAGGCGACATCGTCCGCATCCGTTCCGGCTGGCAGACGCACGCGATCTCCAATGGCAATGGCCTGATCAAGGTCGATCCGAAGCTCGGTCCGATCTCAACCTCGGTCGGCGTGCTCGGCATGCCCGGCATGACCGCGTATACGGGCCTGCTCGACATCGGCAAGCCGCAAGCAGGCGAGACCGTCGTCGTCGCCGGTGCCTCCGGCGCGGTCGGCTCGGCCGTCGGCCAGATCGCCAAGATCAAGGGCGCGCGTGCAGTTGGAATCGCCGGCGGCAAGGACAAGTGCGACTACGTGGTCAAGGAGCTCGGCTTCGATGCCTGCATAGATCACCGCGATCCGGATCTCGCCGCCAAGCTGAAGGATGCCTGCCCCAAGGGGATCGACGTTTATTTCGAGAATGTCGGCGGCGCCGTGTTCGAGGCGGTGTTCCCGCTGCTCAATCCGTTTGCCCGCGTGCCGGTCTGCGGCCTGATCGCGCACTACAACGACACCGAGGCCAAGCCGCCGAAATGGGCCGCCAGCATGATGCGCGCGACGCTGACCAAGCGGCTGACCTTCCGCGGCTTCATCGTCTCCGACTTCGCCGCGCGCCATGGCGACTTCCTGCGCGACATGTCCTCTTGGGTTCGCGACGGCAAGGTCAAGTACAAGGAGTTCGTCACCGAGGGCCTGGAGAGCGCCCCCGGCGCCTTCATGGGGCTGCTGAAGGGCGCCAATTTCGGCAAGCAGCTGGTCCGGGTCGGGCCGGATAAGGCCTGACCTGCCGCGTCCGCCTCCAAGGAAGGGGGCGGGATGGTTAACAAAGAGTGACCGATCGGCCACACCTGTTCCGCAAAAGCCGCAGGTGTGACCGTCGGTTCATTGACCGCAAGGCGAAGACGTTGAATCATCGCGCATATTTTGGGTGTTGCGATGTTAGAGATCAGTGTTTTCTGCGTTATCCTGCTTGCTGCCGGCTATTGGGTGGCGATGTTCGTCATGGGCCGCCACGACGACGTCATTCACGGCAAGTTCGTCCGCTCCGAGGAGGACGGCGATTTTGCGCGACCCGCGATGCCGGCGCCGCCGCCGTTCCCGAAGCGTCCGGTCAAGGCCGCGCAGCCTGCCAAGCGGGCCGTTGCCAACGATCTGGCGGCCAAGCCGGTGAACAGCGAGGCGCTGCAATCCTTGCTCGCCGCAATCCAGCAGGACCTCAAGAGCGTCGCCTGAGCCGCCAAGCGCGCGTTAGTGCTCGCCGCCCATCTGGGCGAGGATCTCCTCGACGTCGACATCGACCTGGCCCGCGGCCCTGAGGTGGCGAACCTCGAAGCTGTCGGGTCGGAAGCGATACTCGACCAGGCCGACTTCCTTGATCGCGATCCGCTCCTGGCGCTGATCGTTGATGACGAAGCCGGCCGATGGCGCCCAAACATGGCGGGTGCGGCGATAGCTGAAATCGCGCCGCTGGTGCACGTGGCCGCTGGCGATGAGCCGTAGATCGACGCGCTCGAACATCTCGATCAGCCGGGCCCGTGCCGGCTGCGGCACGTAGCGGATCGAGGTCTCCGGCGTTTCAGGATCGTCAGGCAGGTTGAGAAACACAGGCTTGTGCAGGAACAGCGCGACCGGCCTGCCGTTCGTATGCGCGATCTCGGACGCCAGCCAGTCGAACTGCTCGGCCTCGAAGGCGAGCCCCGAATTCATCACCAGGGAATTGAGGCCGATGAAGCGCCAGCCCGCGGCGTCGAACGCCCAATGATCTTCGCCGATGATGTCGCAGAATTGCCGGCGGTGCGCTTCGCTGACCGGCGGCTTTGGGGCCGGCCCGATCGCGGTCGGATTATCGCCGATGTCGTGATTGCCGGGAAGGTAGCGGCACGCGACGGGCAGCGCGTCGTGCAGGCCTTTTGCAAAGACGACGTCATCGCGGCCGGTCGGCCCGTCGAAGGAGACGTCGCCGCTATTGACGACGAGGTCGGGCCTGTCAGCGTCGATGTGCTCGCAAACGCGATGGAAGTTGGCGACCAGGCCGGGGAAGCGCCGGCCGAGATGGGTGTCGGAAATCTGCGTCAGGCGAAATTCGGACATGCGATCATCGTACCAATTGTCCCGCGTCGGAACGATGACGGCGCCGGCATGGATCGCAACGAACAAAGTTTAAAGCACGCGGTAGCGGATCGTGTAGGCGTCCTGCGGCGCCACGGGGCCGGCGAGCGGCGAGGCGATGCGGTCGGCGAGGTGCCAGGGACCGAACTGCTCGGAGCGATGCGGCTCGGCAGGCAGACGGAGACGGAACTCGAAAATGCCCTTGCCGGGCAGGTTCACGACCAGCACGCGATCCGCGGTGCGGTGGTTGAGCGCGACCGCGCCGCGCAGCATCGTGCGGCCGTCGGAGAGGTCGCGCACGCCGTCGACCAGCGCCAGCGTCTGGTTACGGTCGGTGTGCAGCTCGATCTGCGTGTCGGTCGCCGCCGTCAGCATCTCCCGGGGCATGCGGATCTCGAACTCGACCGCCGGCTTGGACGGGTTGAGGCCGAGATAGGCGAGGGCGGCGTGGCGCATGTCGTAGGCCGCGAAGGCGAACAGGGCGACCGCGGCGAGCGTCGCAACCCCATGCCTGGCAACGTCTCGCCAGGTCCGGTAGCTCAGGCGGAAGTACACCGTCATCGCCAGCGCGACCGCGAGCGCCATCGCGATACCAGACAGCGCCGACATCAGGATGCCAAGCCGGCCGTCGGCGGATTCGGTCCAGAGGCTGGTCAGGGTGGTCATGGCGCCATCTCGCCTGGGGACCCCGAAAGGGGCCGAAATCGCTTTAATGATCGGTGGTTGGTCGCAAGACCGGGAAGGCCGGTTCAACTGGTTGATTGTCAGGACGAGGAGCGGCGGCTAATGGACGGTCCGGCGGCCTCCGCCGGATGGGAAAGCTCAGATGTCCGTTCAAATGGTCTTGCTGCCGGTCTTCGTCCAGATCGGGCTCACCTTCGCGCTTCTGATCGGCATGGTCTTCGCGCGCCGCAAGACGCTGGTCGCGGGCGAGACGAACATTCGCGACATTGCGCTCGGCGAGCCGAACTGGCCCAAGGGCGCCACACAAATCGCCAATTGCTACCGCAACCAGTTCGAGCTGCCGGTGCTGTTCTACGTCCTGATCGCGCTGGCCTTGCCGCTGCGCCGCGCCGATCTCTTCATCGTGCTGATGTCCTGGGTGTTCGTGGTGACGCGCTTTGCCCATGCCGGGGTCTTCGTCTCCTCGAACGATCTCGGCCGGCGCTCCACGGTCTGGCTCGCCGGCGTGCTCGTGCTGCTGGCGATGTGGATCTACTTCGCCCTGAAGCTCTTGTTGCTGATCTAGGCGCTTGCCCGCCAATGCTGATCTGAAAGATTGAGAATGACCCCCGCTGCCCGGCTGTCCGCAGCCATCGAGCTCATCGACACCATCGAGAAGGACCGCGTGCCCGCGGCCAAGGCGCTGAAGGAGTGGGGTACCGCGCACCGCTTTGCCGGTTCCGGTGACCGCGCCGCCATCGCCGGCCTCGTCTGGGACGTGCTGCGCCGCTACGCCTCGTGCGCGTTCCTGATGGATTCCGACACCGCGCGTGCCAGGCTGATCGGCAT
>NZ_JALBHA010000252.1:0-8956 GCF_023006445.1 Bradyrhizobium sp. SHOUNA76 | reverse complement strand
GCGGGCCGCGGGCATCGCCCCATTTATCCACGCCAAGCCCGTCCCCTCCACCCCGGGCGTGACTTTCGATACGATGTGGCGGGTCGTGGGCGCGACGCTGGCGCGCGTCGCGCGCGGCACCGCCGAGGACATCGACCGCGCCGCCACGGCCGCTGCGCTCGCCTTCAAATCCTGGCGCGACATGGGCCCGGCGATGCGGAAGAAACTGCTGCATCGCGTGGCCGACGCCATCGAGGACAATGCCGAGGACATCGCGGTGCTCGAATGCATCGACACCGGGCAGGCCTATCGCTTCATGGCCAAGGCCGCGATCCGCGCCGCCGAGAATTTCCGCTTCTTCGCCGACAAATGCGCGGAGGCTAGAGACGGCCTCAACACGCCGAGTGACGAGCACTGGAACATCTCGACCCGCGTGCCGATCGGCCCCGTCGGCGTGATCACGCCGTGGAACACGCCGTTCATGCTCTCGACCTGGAAGATCGCCCCCGCTCTCGCCGCCGGCTGCACCGTCGTGCACAAGCCGGCCGAATGGTCGCCAGTCACGGCTGACATGCTGTCGAAGCTGGCCAAGCAGGCCGGCATTCCCGACGGCGTGCTCAACACCGTCCACGGCTTGGGCGAGGAAGCCGGCAAGGCGCTGACCGAGCATCCCGCCATCAAGGCGATCGGCTTCGTCGGCGAGAGCGCAACGGGATCGGCGATCATGGTGCAGGGCGCGCCGACCCTGAAGCGCGTGCATTTCGAGCTCGGCGGCAAGAACCCGGTGATCGTGTTCGACGATGCCGATCTGGACCGTGCGCTCGATGCCGTCGTGTTCATGATCTACTCGCTCAACGGCGAACGCTGCACGTCGTCGAGCCGCCTCTTGGTTCAGGCCAGCATTGCCGAGAAGTTCACGGAGAAGCTGATCGCGCGCGTGAAGGCGCTGAAGGTCGGCCATCCCCTCGATCCCGCGACCGAGATCGGGCCGCTGATCCACGAGCGGCATCTGGCGAAGGTCTGCTCCTATTTCGACGTCGCGCGCCAGGACGGCGCGACGATCGCGGTCGGCGGCAAGGTCCATGACGGACCGGGCGGCGGACATTATGTCGAGCCGACGCTGGTCACCGGCGCGCACGGCAAGATGCGGATTGCCCAGGAGGAGGTGTTCGGCCCCTTCCTCACGGTGCTGCCGTTCAGGGACGAGGCCGATGCGATCGAGATCGCCAACGACATCCGCTATGGCCTGACCGGCTATGTCTGGACCAACGACGTCGGCCGCGCGCTGCGGGTCGCCGATGCGCTGGAGGCCGGCATGATCTGGCTGAACTCGGAAAACGTCCGCCATCTGCCGACGCCGTTCGGCGGCATGAAAGCGAGCGGCATCGGCCGCGACGGCGGCGACTACTCATTCGACTTCTACATGGAAACCAAGCACGTCTCGCTGGCGCGGGGCACGCACAAGATTCAGAAGCTGGGAATTTAACGCCTCGTCGTTCCGGAGCGCGAAGCGAATCCGGAACCTCGAGATTCCAGGTTCGGCTCTGCGAGCCGCCCTGGAATGACGACCGAGCCGAGGGGAAACGCCAATGCCCGTACCGCAACACATCTTCGAGCCGCCGTTCAACATCATTCGCTCCAGCCATGTCGTGCTCGACGTGACCGATTTGAAGCTGAGCCGCGAGTTCTACGAGACCATTGTCGGCCTCCATGTCGAGGATGCCGACGAGAAGGTCGTGTACTTGCGTGCCGCCGAGGAGCACCAGCATCACTCGCTGGTGCTGCGGAAGGCCGCGGTGCCCGCTTGTAACAGGCTCGGCTTCAAGGTCGGCAACGACGGAGATCTCGACAAGGCCGCCGCGTTCCTGTCCGAGAACGGTCTTAGCTACGCCTTCGTCGATCAGCCCTTCCAGGGCCGCACCCTGCAATTCACCGACCCCTTCGGCTTCCAGATCGAGCTCTATGCATCGATGGACCGGCGGCCGCATCTCTTGCGTCGTTACGACCTCTATCGGGGCTGCCATCCGCAGCGGCTCGATCATTTCAACGTCTTCGCCGCCGAGGTGCAGGACACCGTCGAGTTCTACGCACGGCTCGGCTTCCGCCTCACTGAATACGCCGAAGAGGACGGACCGAACGGGCGCATCGCCGCCGCCTGGATGCATCGCAAGGGCAACGTCCACGATTTTGCGATCACCAATGGCAAGGGCCCTCGCCTGCATCATTTCGCCTATTGGACGCCGACGGCGATGAACATCATCCATCTCTGCGACGTCATGGCCTCCCAGGGCTTCGTCAAGAACATCGAGCGCGGCCCCGGACGCCACGGCATCTCGAATGCGTTCTTCCTCTATGTCCGCGATCCCGACGGACACCGGCTCGAGCTCTACACCAGTGACTACTTCACCGGGGATCACGACCACGAGCCGCTGCGCTGGTCGTTGCGCGATCCGCGCCGCCAGACGCTGTGGGGCGCGCCTGCCCCGCGCTCATGGTTCGAGCAGGGCTCGCCATTTAGCGGTCAAGCCGTGCGTGAGCCGAAGTTTGTGGCTGACGTGCTGGTGGCGGACTAAGCGATGAGACTCCCTCGCCTCGCCACGTATTCCGCAAATGGTGATGTCAGCTACGGCGCCGTCCTGGAGGGCGGCATCGTCGATCTCTCCAAGCGCTATGCCAAGGACTATCCGACGCTGCGGGAAGTGATCGCGGCCGGAAAGCTCGCAAGCTTTGCCGAAGAAGCCGCCGGCCGCACGCCGGACCACGCGCTCAGCGAGATCACCTGGCTGCCGCCGGTGCCAGCGCCGGAGAAGATCATCTGCATCGGCGTCAACTATCCTGACCGCAATGCCGAATACCGGGATGGCCAGGACGCGCCGAAATATCCGAGCATGTTCATGCGCTCGCCTCGCTCCTTCGTCGGCCACGACACGCCGCTGGTGCGCCCGCGCGCCTCCGCGCAGCTCGACTATGAAGGCGAGATCGTGCTGGTGATCGGCAAGCAAGGCCGGCATATCCCCGAGAGCGCTGCGCTCGATCACATCGCGGCATTGACCCTTTGCAACGAAGGCTCGGTGCGCGACTGGCTGCGCCACGCCAAGTTCAACGTGACGCAGGGCAAGAACTTTGATTCCAGCGGCAGCCTTGGCCCGTGGCTGGTGCCCTACACGACGGAAGCGCAGATCGCGGACATCAGGCTCACCACGCATGTCAACGGCGAGCTCAGGCAGGATGATCGCACCAGCCGGCTGACGTTCCCGTTCCGCTATCTCTTGAACTATATCTCGACCTTCGCAACCCTCGTCCCCGGCGATATCATCGTCACGGGCACGCCGACCGGCGCCGGCGCCCGGTTCGATCCGCCGCGTTACCTGAAGCCTGGCGACGTCGTCGAGGTCGAGGCCGAGGGCATCGGGCGCCTGCGCAACTTTGTCGTCGACGAAGCCTGACCAACCATCGAAGTGGAATGATGCAATGACCACCCTCACCGGCGGCGAAGCGATCGTAAGCGGCCTGGTCGCCCACGGCGTCGATACCGTGTTCGGCCTGCCCGGTGCGCAGGTCTACGGTCTGTTCGACGCCTTCCATCAGGCCCAGCTCAAGGTGATTGGGGCACGGCACGAGCAGGCCTGCGGCTACATGGCGTTCGGCTATGCGCGCTCCAGCGGCAGGCCCGGCGTGTTCAGCGTGGTGCCCGGTCCCGGCGTGCTCAATGCCAGCGCGGCGCTGCTCACCGCGTTCGGCTGCAACGAGCCGGTGCTGTGCGTCACCGGCCAGGTGCCGACTCAGTTTCTGGGCAAGGGCCGCGGCCATCTGCACGAGATGCCGGACCAGCTCGCGACCTTGCGCACCTATGTGAAATGGGCCGATAGAATCGAATATCCCGGCAACGCGCCGACGGTCGTCGCGCGCGCCTTCCAGGAGATGATGTCGGGCCGGCGCGGCCCCGCCTCGGTCGAGATGCCCTGGGACGTCTTCACCCAGCGCGCCGACACCGCTGCTGCCCAGGTGCTGGAGCCGCTGCCCGCGCCGCAACCCGATCCTGATCTCGTCAAGCAAGCCGCCGCGCTGATCAAGGCCAGCAAGGCGCCGATGATCTTCGTCGGCAGCGGCGCGATCGATGCGCGCGAGGAGATCCTGGAGCTCGCCGAGATGATCGATGCGCCCGTCGTCGCCTTCCGCAGCGGCCGCGGCATCGTCTCCAACGCGCATGAGCTCGGCCTGACCATGGCCGCGGCCTACAAGCTGTGGCCGAAGACGGACCTGATGATCGCCATCGGCACCCGCGCCGAACTGCCGGCCTCCGGCTTCCGCTGGCCCTATCAGCCCAGCGGCCTCAAATCCATTCGCATCGACATCGATCCGGTCGAGATGCGCCGCCTCGCCGCCGATGTCGCGATCGTCGCCGACGCCAGGGATGGCACCGCCGATCTCGTCAGCGCCGTTAACAAGGCCGGCTACGCGAAGAGCCGTGGCCGCCGGGGAGAGATCCGCGAGGCCACCGCGACCGCGCAAGCCGAGATCCAGCGCATTCAGCCGCAGATGGCCTACCTCAACATCCTGCGCGAGGTGCTGCCGGCGAATGCGATCGTCACCGATGAATTGTCGCAATTCGGCTTCGCCTCCTGGTACGGCTTTCCGATCTATGAGCCGCGCACCTTCATCACCTCGGGCTATCAGGGCACGCTCGGCTCGGGCTTCCCGACCGCGCTTGGGGCCAAGGTCGCCAATCCCGACAAGCCGGTGGTGGCGATCACCGGCGACGGCGGCTTCATGTTCGGCGTGCAGGAGCTTGCCACCGCCGTGCAATTCAACATCGGCGTGGTGACGCTGGTGTTCAACAACAACGCCTACGGCAATGTCCGCCGTGACCAGCGCGAACGGTTCGACGGCCGCGTGGTGGCGTCCGATCTGGTCAATCCGGATTTCGTCAAGCTCGCGGAGTCCTTTGGCGTTGCGGCGGCGCGTGTCACCGCGCCGGATCAGTTCAAGGCGGCGATGGAAAAGGCGCTTAGCCACAGCGGGCCGTATCTGATTTCGGTCGAGGTGACACGGGACTCGGAAGTCAGCCCGTGGGCGTTCATTCATCCGCCGAAGCCGTGATGTCGTTCCGGGGCGGCTCGCAGAGCCGAACCCCGGAACCTCGAGATTCCGGGTTCGCGCTTGCGCGCGCCCCGGAATGACTTCTCCTCACCGCGTCCTTCGAAACGTCAGATTGATCCGCTTCCGTCCCAGCAGCGCGTCCTCGCCTTCGGCGAGCGGCGCGACGCCGTGATAGGCGAGCCTGCTAGGCCCACCCCAGACCACGACGTCGCCATGCACCAGCCGGAAACGGCGGGGCTTGTCGGCGCGCGCGAGGCCGCCGAACAGGAAGGTCGCGGGCAGGCCGAGCGAGACCGAGACGATCGGCGCCGAGTAATCCAGCTCGTCCTTGTCCTGATGCAGCGACAGCCGCGTGCCGGGCTCGTAGCGGTTGACGAGACAGGCATCGGGCGCAAAGTCCTGGAAGCCGCCCTGCTCCGCCGCGCTTCGGGCGAGATCGCGCAGCACCGGCGGCATCGCCGGCCACGGCGCGCCGGTCCGGGGATCGATGGGATCATAGCGATAGCCGGTGTGATCGGTGATCCAGCCTCGCTCCCCGCAATTGGTCATGGCCACAGACATCAGATGGCCGCCGGGCGTGGTCATGCGGCGGAACGGAGATTGCGCCACGACGGCGCGCACCGCGTCGATCAGCTCGTTCTCGATCGGCCTGACGAAGCCGCGCAACAGCACGGCGCCGTCGGCGATCACCTCGCGCGACGGCTGTGCCTCGGCGACGTTGTCGAACAGATCAGCCGTCAATCGCAGTGCTCATTTGGCATCATGGAAGATCACACCCAGCGTGTGGCGCTGACCGGACCTGATCCGGCTGACGCCATGGCGCAGATTAACGCGGTAGGTACCGCGTGTCCCCTGCACCGGGCGGTGATGCACAGCGAAGGCGACCGCATCCCCCTGCGCCAGCGGAACCACCTCGGCGCGGGACTGCATGCGCGGGCGTTGTTCCGTCAGCACGAACTCGCCGCCGGTGAAATCGCGGCCCGGCTCGGACAGCAGGATCGCAACCTGGAGCGGGAACACGTGCTCGCCGTAGAGGTCCTGGTGCAGGCAATTGTAGTCGCCGGCCTCATATTGCAGCAGCAGCGGCGTCGGCCGCGCCTGCCCGGCCTCGTGGCAGCGCTTCAGGAAGGCCGCATGTGAGGCGGGATAGCGGATGTCGATCCCCATCGCCTCGTTCCAGCGATTGGCGACGCCCTGAAGCTGCGCGTAGAGCGCCGGGCGCAGCTGCGCAATCAGGTCGGGCAGCGGATAGGAGAAATATTTGTATTCGCCGCGACCGAAGCCATGGCGGCCCATGACGATGCGGCTGCGGAAGCCTGCGTCGTCCGGATAGAGCGCGGCGATGGTGCGGCATTGCTCCGGCGTGAGCAGGCCCTTCAGGACGGCGCAGCCCTGGGTGTCGAGCTCGCTGGTGATTTGGGGCCAGTCGAGGGCGTCGATGTGAGCGGCGAGGTCAGGAGCTGCCGCACGGCCGGCGGTCTTGGCGATTGCTGTCATGGACGGATTTTCGCTCCAGAGCGCGCTCTGCGCCACCCGATTTCCGTGCGGCCCAACGGCCCCAATTCCGTCCGGTTCCAACGCGAATTTGTGCCCGCCCCGCTCCTTCAGTCTGCACTTGATGCGCAAATTTCTCGTCATTGTTGCCAAGACGATGCTGGCCCTGCTCTCGCTCGCGGGTGTGGGCCTGCTCGCCTTGTCCGCTTGGCTGGTCTGGCATTATGGCTACGGCATCGGACTTCCGACCGAAGCCCAGCTCGCGGCGGTTTCGCCGACTGGTCCAGCGTGCAGAAACGATCCAAAGGGCGCCTACATTCCCCTCGTCGATATTCCGCCTCTGCTCCGGGACGCCGCGATCGCCTATGCGCAACCCGACTTCTATGCAGCCTGGACGTTGAATCCGATTGCCGAGATTGCGTTCGCCATGGGCACTGGTCGGAGACCCCGGCCGGCCGGCGTGACACAATCTGTCGCGCGCTGCCTGCTGTCACTCACCCTGGGGAATGACCGGCAGATCGACCCCATCGCCTCGATCTACTTCATGCAGCGGGTCACCCGCAGCCTGTCCCGGGACAGGATCCTCGAGATCTATCTCAACGAAAGCTATCTGGGGCACAGTGCATATGGCGTGGCGGCCGGGGCTGGGGCCTACTTCGGAAAGCCGCTCGCGGACCTTGCTGTCGACGAGGTCGCATTCATCTTGACGCGCGTGCGACAACCTTACCCGAGTCGATCTTTCGACACGCCCTCGCGAGATTATGCCATCGATCGCATGCAGATAGTTGGATTGATCAGCGAGACGCAGGCGGCAGCGGCGAAGAGCCGGCCGCTGCTGCTCAAGGACGCGCCGGGCGCTCAAGCCCAGCCGGTCAATCAATGACGACGCCGATCAGCCCAGCACCGGCAGCGTCACCACATCATAGCCGTGCTTGATCGTCCGCTTCAGCACGGGGTCTTCCAGCTCGAACTCGAACCGGTCGGCGGGGCGGATGCCGCCCTTGGCGGCGAAGGTGCCGCCGAACATGGCGCAGCCGTTGGGGAACTTGCCGTTATCAAAGCCGCGCGCGATGAGCTCCCTGACCGGCAGCATCGCATCCAGCGTCCCCTCCTGGTAAAGCACGCGCTCGCCCTTGATCGTGGCGTAGGAGCGCAGGATCATCTTGTCCCAATGGCCGATGACGTCCTCAAGCTCCCACAGCGTCGAGGCGATCGGCTTGTCACACATCTGCTTGGAGACCGTGACGCTGTAGGCCTCGACCTTGCGATCGGTGTGGTCGGAGCCGCAGCCGACGAAGACGCGGCCCTGCCAGCCGATCAGCACGAACTCGACCTCCCCGGAAGAATCGCCGCCGGTGCATTCGATGCTGTCTTCCTGGGTCAGCCGCCGCGCGGCGCCGCGATAGTAGATCGGGGTCGAGGCCGGCGGGGCGATGCCCATCTCCTGCAGCTCCTTGATGTGCTTGTCGCGCGCGACGGGATCGCGGCCGGTCCAGCCGGCGATGACCATCTGGTCGATCGCCAGCGTCAGCGGCGTGGTGGTGTCCTGGGCATCGACTGTGAAAGTGAGATCAAACACGAATGACGGCCTCCATGCCGGCAGCAAGCTCGAAAATGCGGTGATCCGATCCGCCGGCGCCCGCCAGCATCAGGCCGACGGGAATTTCGCCCTGGCGATGCGCGGGCAGCGAGATGGCGCAACCGTCGATCATGTTGATCAGGGTGCAGTTGCGCAGCGCCCGCAGGTTCTCTTTGGTGAATGCCTTGTCGTTGGCGAGGTCGGCGATCTTCGGCGGCGTGTTGGCGGTGGTCGGCAGCACCAGCGCATCATAGGGCGCGATGCGCGCATTGACGCGGGCGATCAGCGAGCGGCGCTCGTTGAGGAGATCGATGTAATCGGCCGCGCTCTGCGCCTCGCCGCGCATGATCCGCACGGAGACCCTGGGGTCGTAGACGTCGCCCTTCGCGGTGAGGAGATAGCGATGCCAGGCGTAGCTCTCGGACGCGGCAAAGCCGCCCTTGGCGTTCATTGGACCGATGTCGTGGAACTCCGCCATCTCGATGCGCTCGATGATGGCGCCGTGATCGGACAGCGTCTTCAGGGCGCGTTCGAACGTTTCGGCCACCTCTGCGTCGAGCTCGTCCAGCGCGATCGTGGTCGGCACCGCGAGCCGCATGCCCTGGATCGGCCGCGGCTTCAGCGGGGCGATCGGCTCGTTCGCGAGCACCGCGTCGAGAATGGCACAGCAGCTGACCGATCGCGCCAGCGGCCCGATGCTGTCGAGCGAGAACGACAGCGGCACGGAGCCATCGAGCGGGACGCGCCGCTGCGTCGGCTTGTAGCCGACGATGCCGTTGAAGGCCGCCGGAATCCGGCAGGAGC
>NZ_JALBHA010000251.1:0-8969 GCF_023006445.1 Bradyrhizobium sp. SHOUNA76 | reverse complement strand
CCCTCGTTCGAGACGCTGCTGCTGGCGCGCGCGCTCCAGGGGCTCGGCACCTCGGCGACGCGCGTGATCGCGACCTCGATCGTGCGCGACTGCTATGCCGGCCGCCGCATGGCGAGCGTGATGTCGCTCGCCATGATGGTGTTCATCGCGGTGCCCGTGATCGCCCCCTCGTTTGGACAGGCGGTGCTGCTGGTGACGGCATGGCGCGGCATCTTCGTGGTGCTGATGCTCTACGGCCTGCTCGCGCTCGCATGGTGCGTGCTGCGGCTGCCTGAGACCCTTCCCGAGTCCGGGCGCCGGTCGCTGGCGCCCGCCGACGTGCTCTCGGCGTTTCGGCAGACCGTGACCAACCGCCAGACCATCGGCTATGCCACGGCCGCCGGCAGCGTCATCGGCGCGCTCTTCGCCTATGTCTTCTGCGCCCAGCAGGTCTTCACCGGAATCTATCACCTCGGCCATTACTTTCCGCTTGCCTTCGCCGCGATTGCGGCCGGCACGGCCATCGCCGGCTTCCTCAATGCGAGGCTGGTCGGGCGGCTCGGCATGCGCGTGATCTCGCACGGGGCACTGGCGCTCTACACGGTCGTTGCCGCCGTGATGCTGCTGACGGAAAGCCTCGGCATGCTGCCGCTCGCATTGTTCATGGTGCTTTCCGCCTTGATGATGTTCTCGTTCGGCATGATGATCGCGAACTTCACCGCGCTCGCGATGGAGCCGCAGGGCCACATCGCCGGCACCGCCTCCTCGCTCTACGGCTCGATCACGACGCTGATCGGAATCGTGGTCGGCATGGCGATCGGACAGAGCTTCGACGGAACACTGCTGCCGTTCTCGGTCGGCTTCTTCCTGTCGACGCTGGCTGCGCTCGCGATTGTGCTGGTGGTGGAGAAGGGACGGCTGTTCAAGCCGCATCATCGTCCTGTCGGGTAAGGAACTTCCCGGCGGCCGCGATGTTGTCCTGCAGCATTTTTTGAAAGGCCGCTGCAATGGAACCGGAACACCGCGAAGATCACGACGTAGAGCGGCAGAGGGCGGAAAGTTCCGAACCGGGTGCTGAGCAGACCACGTTCACAACGCCATTTGCCAGCGAGGGGCTCGAGCAGGTTCGCGACAGCCACTGCTGAGCATGGTCCCCTAGTCGGTCGCCCGCCGGCTGGCGCTGAAATCATCTGCAGCGCTCTTGGGGATCGTCCGCATTCCCCTCGGCCGCACCATGAGCACAACGACCTCCCGCGCGAGACCGGGCCGCCCCCACAGGGTCGCCTGCGCAGTGAACTCACGCCTGACGAAGTGTCCGGTCCGGGAGGACGCCCACTCCATCCATCGGATGCAAGGCTCCTGGTCGCGGTAACAGAGCGCGGCCCAGCCGCGGTCGAGCGACGTC
Organism: Bradyrhizobium sp. SHOUNA76; assembly: GCF_023006445.1. Lineage (NCBI taxonomy): Bacteria > Pseudomonadati > Pseudomonadota > Alphaproteobacteria > Hyphomicrobiales > Nitrobacteraceae > Bradyrhizobium > Bradyrhizobium sp. SHOUNA76. Next base: position 7,585 of record NZ_JALBHA010000251.1, on the reverse strand, counting down.
TTGCGCGGCAATCCCAACGTATCTTCGTACTCGAAGGGTCCCGCATTATACGGATGGTCCTGGCCGTAGAACGCGGCGGCGAAGGCGAGCGAACCATCACCACTCACGGCGCTCAGCGGCACGCCGGTCAGCTCCCGCCACGCGCGCGTCAGTTCGCCGGCCGTCTGGGCGTAAAGATTCCGGCCCTCCTCATAACCGCGATCGTTGCGATAGACGGCATGGATCGGCGCGGCGACCAGGACGGCGGCCAGCGCGACGCCGGCCACGATCACGGTCAGGTTGACCGTGTAGAAGCGCTCGATCGGGTAGCTTGTGCCGCAGACCACGAGAACAGTGAACAGGAACAAGCCCTGCAACGCCCATAGCGACGGCAGATCTGTGCCCATCACAAGCGAGGTCAGGATCGGCAGCAGGATCGTGCCGATCGCGACGTAGAACAGAAGCCGCAGGCCCGGGCTCATCGCCGCGAAGTCGGCCGGAAACTGCTTCAAGCGCGTTCCTGCGACGAGCACCCAGAGCACGGCCGACATGCTCATCGCCGCCGCCAGCCCCAGCAGAAAGTTTCTCGCCTCGCCGAGTGAAGTCGCAGTGCTTCCGTTGGCATGCGCCAGCGCGTAGGTGAAAGTCGACGCGCCCGTTGTCGCGAGCCAATGGATGTGGGGTGATAGCGCCGCGAGCCCGACGACGACCGAGATCCAGGGCGAAGCGGAGGTGAAATAGGCGCGTCGCGCCGGGTGTGCCAGCGCGGCAAGCACAAAGCTCGTGACGAGAAAGATCGAATAATATTTGCCGACCATTGCCAACGCCGTCGTGCATCCCACCGCGACCGCCCACAGCGGGGCCCGCGTCTCGAATGCACGCAGGAAGCACCAGGTCGCCAGCGGCCAGGCCGCGAGCAGCACCGAATTGGCATTGAAGCGCTGGGCGTGGAATTGATAAATCGGTGTCAGCATCAGGAGCAAGAGCACCAGGATGCGCTTGTGCCCGGTCACGAATTGCCGCGCGATTTGGTCGACGAAGATCAGCGCAAGCCCGGCATTGGCCATCGCCATCAACTGCAGCGACCAGTCGCTGAGCGGGAAGACGGAGGTCCAGCCAGCGGCGATCCAGCCGGTCAGGGGCGGATGCTTGTGATAGCCCCAGGCGAAATGCCGCCCCAGTGTCCAGGCCTCGAGCGTATCAGGGTGCAGGCCGCCGCCGGCATAGGCGATCGCCAGATAGAGCGTCCAGATCGCAACGAAGCAGCCGATGAGAAGAGGCACGGCCCAGCCCGCCTCGACGCCATCCAGCCAACGCAGGAAAGGTCGCCGCCAACGCGCCGGCGTGCGATCGGACCGTTCGGCCATCGCCTGTAATGCAAAATCGATCGACACGGGAATCAGATTGAGGAAGGGAAAGTAATGGGTGAGGAGCACACATCTATTTCAAGATTGAAACAAATAGCAATGATCGGACATTGGAAGGGTTAAAAGCCGCGCGCCTTCTCAATTGGCGCAGCCAACAAAAGGCAGCGGCGCCGCTGATATCAGCGGCGCCGCATCACGATCCGACAAAAGTCGCGGGAACGCGTCGCCCGCCTACTCCGACTTGTCGACGTTCCAGAACAGCGGCGTCGCCGGGCCGTCGAGCACGCCGGTCAGCGATTTGCGCCAGCCGCTCGGCAGGAGATACTGCCCGAGCGGGATATAGATCACCTGCTCATAGGCTTCCTTCTGGATGTCGGCGGCGATCTTCTTCTGCTCGTCGAGCGAGGGGGCGCGGACGAAGGCGTCCTTGAGCTGCTCGATCTTGGCGCTTTCCGCCCAGCCGAACCAGCCGCCCTTCTTGCCCTGGCCGCCGATCGAGAGATTGGCGATCGGGTTGGAGACGTCGGCTGCGACCCAGTTGGTGAAGAACATGTTCCAGCCGCCCTCCTTCGGCGGCTTCTGGCTGGCGCGACGGCTCACCACCGTCTGCCAATCGGTCGCCTGCAGGTCGACCTTGAAGCCGGCCTCGCGCAGCAACTGGGCCGCGACGATCGGTTGCGCCTTGAGGGTCGTGACGTCGCCGGGCGCCATGACCACGACCGGGGTGCCGTCATAGCCGGACTCGGCGAGCGCCTTCTTGGCTTCCGCCATGCCATTGCCCTTCACCAGAGTCTCGGCGCCGGCCTCGGTTGCGAACGGCGTGTCGCAAATGAAGAACGCACCACAGATCTTCTGATATTTGGCATTGCCGACCAGCGCGTCGAGCACGTCCTTCTGGTTCATGGCCAGAAGAGCAGCCCGCCGCACCTTCACGTTGTCGAACGGCGGATAAAGGAAGTTCATCCGGCCGAGGGTCTGAAAGCCGAACTTGTTCGAGACCTCGATCGTGATCTCCTTGTTCGCCTCCAGCACCGGCAGCATGTCGTAGGGCAGGTTCTCCATGAAATCGATGTCGCCCGACTGCAGCGCGTTCACCGCGGTCTGAGAGTCCGGCATCGTGATCCATTCGACGCGGTCGACCTTCGCCACCTTGCCGCCCGAGGTCCAGCTCGCCGGCTCCTTGCGCGGCACGTAATCGGTGTTCTTGACGTAGACCGCCTTCACACCCGGCTGGAATTCCGACGCCACGAACTTGAACGGACCCGAGCCGATCTGCTCGGGGATCTGCTTGTCCGCCGGCGTCTCGGCGAGGCGCTTCGGCATCATGAAGGCGACGCGCGAGGACGGCTTGCCGATGGAATCGAGCACGAGGCCGTAGGGCTCCTTCAGCTTCAACGTGATGGTCTTGGCGTCGGTCGCCTCGATGCTCGCGGTGAAGTCCATGAGCTTCTGGCCCATGCCGTCGACCGCGGCCCAGCGCTTCAACGAAGCGACGCAGTCCTCCGCAGTCACCGGCGCGCCGTCATGCCACTTCAGCCCGTCGCGCAGAGTGAAGGTGTAGGTCAGCTTGTCGTCGGAGATCTTCCAGTCCGCCATCTGCGGCTGGATCTTGAAGGTCGAATCGGGGGCCACCAGCGTGTCGTAGACCATGTAGCCATGGTCGCGCGTGATGTAGGCCGTGGTGAAGATGGGATCGATGATGCGCAGATCGGAATGCATCACCGCCGTGATGGTCTTGCCCGCTGCGAGCACTGGCGAGGCCAGCGCGGTCGAAAGCGCGACGACCGACAGCGCAAGTTTGGAGGCAAGCGCGCGAGGCCTCCGGCGCATGAAGTGGAACATAAAAAGTTTCTCCTGACGTGAAACTGTTCAAAGGCAGGTTATTGGTTAAGCATGCGGCTCGTTCCTTGGGCGAACTAACCTCATGCAATGCCTTTATCTTTCGAGACTTGCAGACAGGGCCGAGCGCGTCAATCCGGTTTCGCTGCAAGCCCTGGCGGCGCGGGCACGGGCTCCACAAGGATCGGTTTGGCTCTACAACACTCTCCACTCGTCCTGCCGCGCGGCAATGCAACGCGCGTTCCATCTTTCGAAGCTTGAGAGACATCGAGATGAATCCAGCCAATCTTCCTTTCGATTCCGAGGCAATGCTCCAGGGTCTGCGTGGCTGGGTCGAATGCGAGAGCCCGACCTGGGATGCTGGTGCCGTGAACCGCATGCTCGATATCGCGGCGCGGGATATGGCGATCATGGGTGCGACGATCGAGCGCATCGTCGGACGGCAAGGCTTCGGTGGCGTGATCCGCGCGCGCTTTCCGCACCCGAAGCAGGGCGGGCCCGGCATCCTGATCGCCGGCCACATGGATACCGTCCACCCGGTCGGCACCATCGAGAAGCTGAAATGGCGGCGCGAGGGCAACAAGTGCTATGGCCCCGGCATCTACGACATGAAGGGCGGCAACTACCTGTCGCTGGAAGCGATCCGGCAGCTGGCGCGCGCATCCTTCACCACGCCGCTGCCGATCACCGTGCTGTTCACGCCTGACGAGGAAGTCGGCACGCCCTCGACACGCGACATCATCGAGGCGGAGGCTGCGCGCAACAAATATGTGCTGGTGCCCGAGCCCGGCCGTACCGACAACGGCGTCACCACCGGACGTTATGCCATCGCACGATTCAATCTCGAGGCGACGGGCCGGCCGAGCCACGCCGGCGCGACGTTGTCGGCGGGACGCTCGGCGATCCGCGAGATGGCGCGGCAGATTCTCGCCATCGACGCGATGACGACGGAGGACTGCACCTTCTCGGTCGGCGTCGTGCACGGCGGGCAATGGGTCAATTGCGTTGCCACGACCGCCACCGGCGAAGCGCTCTCCATGGCCAAACGGCAGGCCGATCTCGACCGCGGCGTCGAGCGGATGCTGGCGCTGTCCGGCACGAGCAACGACGTCGCCTTCAAGGTGACACGCGGGGTGACGCGCCCGGTGTGGGAACCGGATGCCGGCACGATGGCGCTGTACGAAAAGGCGCGCGGCATCGCCAAATCACTCGGCGCCGAACTGCCGCATGCGAGCTCCGGCGGCGGCTCCGACGGAAACTTCACCGGTGCAATGGGCATCCCGACGCTCGACGGCCTGGGCGTGCGCGGCGGCAATGGCCACACGCTCGAGGAGTATATCGAAGTCGAGAGTCTGGTTGAGCGCGGTCGGTTGATGGCGGGTCTGCTGGCGACGCTGGAGTGACGGCGCCGCTGTTCCCTAGCTATTCCGTAGGGTGGCAAAGGGCGCGTCGCGCCGTGCCCACCATTCTGCCAAATGGAGGAGCGGTAGGCACGCTCCGCTTTGCCCACCCTGGGAGCTTAGCCGCACTGCAAAATCTGTGGCCCTGATGGCACGGGAATTGCTGAAATGTTAGGCTAGTGGCAGAACTGACCATCGCGGCTGCCGCCGATTTGACTCTAATCTGACGGAATCCAACTTGCTCGGATATCTCCTACGCCGAATCTTCGCCGCCGTGCCCGTGATGGGCGTCGTCGCGCTGTTCGTCTTCCTCCTGCTCCGCCTCACCCCTGGCGACCCCGCCGCGATTCTCGCCGGTGACAACGCGACGCCCGAACGGCTGGAGCGCATCCGCACCTCGCTCGGCCTCAACGAGCCGCTGATCGTGCAATTCATCACCTGGGTGAACAAGCTGCTGCACGGCGACCTCGGCACGTCGCTGATCTCCAATCTGCCTGTCATGAAGATGATCGGCCAGCGCGTCGAGCCGTCGATCTCGATCGCGCTGTCGACCATCATCCTCGCCGTCATCGTCGCCGTTCCCTTAGGCGTGATCGCGGCGTGGAAGCACGGCACCTGGATCGACCGTTTCGTGATGGGCCTCTCCGTGCTCGGCTTCTCGGTGCCGGTGTTCGTGGTCGGCTACATCCTGATCCAGATCTTCGCGATCGAACTGCGCTGGGTGCCGGTGCAGGGCTTCCGCAGCATCTTTAACGGCTTCGGGCCGTTCTTCGAGCGGATGATCCTGCCGACCTGCGCCCTCTCCTTCATCTACATCGCGCTGATCGCGCGCATGACGCGCGCGGCGATGCTCGACGTGCTCGGCGAGGATTACGTCCGCACGGCGCGCGCAAAGGGCATCAACGAGGTTGCCGTGATGATGCGGCACGCGCTGCGCAACGCCGCCGTGCCTGTGATCACCGTGATCGGCACCGGCTTTGCGCTTCTGATTTCGGGCGTCGTCGTCACCGAGAGCGTGTTCAACATCCCCGGCATCGGCCGGCTCACCGTGGACGCAGTGCTGGCGCGCGACTATCCGGTGATCCAGGCGATGATCCTCTTGACGTCGCTGATCTACGTCGTCGTCAACCTTCTCATCGACGTCGCCTACACCCTGCTCGATCCCCGGATCCGGTACTGAGGCAAGGACAAGGACAAACATGTCGGTCGATACCCTTCCCCAGTCCTCTATTCCGATCACGTCGCCTCTGCGCCCGCGCTTCGGATTCCTGACCTCGACACCGATCATCGCGACGGCGACGGTCCTGCTCGCGCTGATCGTGCTGATCTCGATCCTCGCGCCGCTGATCGCGCCGCATGATCCGATCCAGCTCGCGCCGTCGCAGCGGCTGAAGCCGTCGTCCGGGCAATTCCTGCTCGGCACCGACGCCTATGGCCGTGACCTGGCTTCGCGCGTCCTCTATGGTGGCCGCATCTCGCTTCTGATCGGCATCGGCTCGGCGATCCTGTCGATCGTCATCGGGCTCGCGATCGGGCTCGTCTCCGGCTTCTTCAAGCTGGTCGATGCCGTCTTGATGCGGGTCATGGACGGCTTGATGGCGATGCCGAGCATCCTGCTGGCGATCGCGGTGGTGTCGCTGTCCGGTGCCAGCCTCTGGACCGTGCTGATCGCGATCACCATTCCCGAGATTCCGCGCGTGGCGCGCCTGGTGCGCTCGGTCGTGCTGTCGGCGCGCGAAGAACCGTACGTCGAGGCGGCGATCTCGGTCGGCTCCAGCCTGCCGAAGATCATGTGGCGGCACCTGATGCCGAACACGATCGCGCCGCTGATCGTCCAGGGCACCTATGTCTGCGCCAGCGCGATCCTCACCGAGGCCATCCTCTCCTTCCTCGGCGCCGGCATCTCGCCGGAAACGCCGACGTGGGGCAACATCATGGCCGAGGGCCGCCAGTACTTCCAGATCAAGCCATCGCTGATCTTCTGGCCCGGCCTCCTGCTCTCGATCGCCATCCTCAGCATCAACCTGATCGGCGACGCGGCCCGCGACGCCCTCGATCCCCGCATGAAGCAGCGGGAGGGGAAGTGATTTGTCTCGCCGCCCCTGCCCCTTGTTCCGTCATTGCGAGCGAAGCGAAGCAATTCAGTCTGCATCCGCGGAAGGACTTCTGGATTGCTTCGTTGCTTCGCTCCTCGCAATGACGATGGAGTGACCTGATGACCGACACCATCCTCGACATCAACAACCTCGTCGTCTCCGTCGGCAAGAAGCCGAATGGACCGAAGATCATCGACGGCATCTCGATCCAGGTCCGTGAGCGCGAGACGCTGTGCCTCGTTGGCGAAAGCGGCTCGGGCAAGTCGGTGACCTCTCTCACCACGATGGGCCTTTTGCCGAAGGGCACGCTGGTGCCCACCGCCGGCAGCGTCAAGCTGGTCGGCGAAGAGCTGCTCACCGCGACCGACCGCCGCCTGCGCCAGCTACGCGCAACTCAGATGGCGATGATCTTCCAGGAGCCGATGACCGCGCTCAATCCGGTGGTGCCGGTCGGCCGCCAGATCGACGAGGTGCTGCGCGCGCACACCAAGCTCGATGCCAGGGCGCGCAGGAAGCGCATTCTCGACATGATGGAGCAGGTCCACCTGCCCCAGGTCGAACGCATCTTCGCCTCCTACCCGCACCGCCTCTCCGGCGGCCAGCGCCAGCGCATCATGATCGCGATGGCGCTGGTGCTGGAGCCGAAGCTGCTCATTGCCGACGAGCCGACCACCGCGCTCGATGTCACCACTCAGAAGCAGATCCTGAGCCTGATCCGCGAGCTCCAGCGCGATCACGGCACCGCCGTGCTGTTCATCACCCACGACATGGGCGTGGTCGCCGAGATCGCCGACCGCGTCGCGGTGATGCGGCAGGGCCGCCTGGTCGAGACCGGCCCGCTCGAGACCGTGCTGCGCAATCCGACCATGGAATACACCCGCAATCTGCTCGCGTCGGTGCCGAG
>NZ_JALBHA010000250.1:0-8989 GCF_023006445.1 Bradyrhizobium sp. SHOUNA76 | reverse complement strand
ATGGGGGTGGTCAACTTGCCGGGCGGGCGGCCGACCATGCAACTGACCGGCGGCGCCCTGGCCCGGCTTCAGGCCCTGACCCCGGAGGGGTTCGAGGCGCGGATCGACCTGTCGATCACCGACGACTGGCCGCTGGCGCAGGCCTTCGTCGTCATTTCCGCCGTGCCGCTGCCGAAACCCTGATCGTGCCTCGGGATTTTATGATTGTCTTTGTAAATCAATATCTTATGAAGTTTTAACGCGATCCTTGATTGCGTGACCTCCGACAACCGTCTAAAAGTCCGCGGACGCAAATCAGCTTGGGCGAATTCGGCTTTACGCCGGAATTGGCCCTCACTATCAGAATCAGGACAATCTCCTAGTGCCGCGAACCGGTGGGCCGTTCGCGGGAGGAGGGCGCTCTGTGATCGCCGGCCGGAATTGAGAGAGCAATGAGCGTGACTTCGGGAACGAAAACTGAGAGCGGCGTCGGCGAAACGATCCGGGTCGTGATCCACGCTCTCCTGATCGCGCTGGTGATCCGCACCTTCCTGTTCCAGCCGTTCAACATCCCGTCCGGCTCGATGAAGGCGACGCTGCTGGTCGGCGACTATCTGTTCGTCTCGAAATATTCCTACGGCTATAGCCATTATTCGATTCCATTCTCGCCGCCGCTGTTCTCCGGGCGCATCTGGGGCTCGGACCCGAGCCGCGGTGACATCGTCGTGTTTCGCCTGCCGAAGGACGATTCCACCGACTACATCAAGCGCGTGATCGGCCTTCCCGGCGACCGCATCCAGATGCGGGACGGGCTGCTCTACATCAACGACACGCCGGTCGAGCGGCAGCGGATGAGCGAATATGTCGGAGAGGAACCCTGCGGCTCGGAAGGCGGCGGCATCTCCCGGGTGAAGCGCTGGAAGGAAACGCTGCCGAACGGCGTGTCCTATGAGACGCTGGACTGCGCCGACAACGGCTATGTTGACAACACCAACGTCTACACCGTGCCATCAGGCCATTTCTTCATGATGGGCGACAACCGCGATAACTCCACCGATAGCCGCTTCCTCGGCCAGGTCGGCTATGTGCCGCAGGAGAATCTGATCGGCCGCGCCCAGATGATCTTCTTCTCCATCGCCGAAGGCGAGCATGCCTGGATGTTCTGGCGCTGGCCGTGGGCGGTGCGCTGGAATCGCTTCTTCAAAATTGTCCGATGAAAGACGAAGCCAAGGACATCGCGATCCAATCAACGGAGGCCCAAGCAGGCCCCGACGGCGAAGCTGCGACCAAGAGCCTTGCGACCAAGACTCCTGAAACCAAAACCCCTGAAACCAAGGCTCCTGAAGCCAAGGCGCCCGCGAAGAAGAAGCGGACGCGGAGCCGCAAGGCCAAGGGCAGCGATGCCAACGCGGCGCTCGAGGCGCGCATCGGCTACAGCTTCACTGACCCGAACCTCCTGATGCAGGGGATCACGCATGTCTCGGCGCTGAAGTCCGGGCGCAAGCGCGGCGACAGCTATCAGCGGCTGGAATTCCTTGGCGACCACGTGCTCGGGCTCGTCGTCTCCGACATGCTCTATCACGCCTTCCCGAACGCTGATGAGGGCGAGCTGTCCAAGCGCCTTGCCGAGCTCGTGCGCAAGGAAAGCTGCGCCGACGTCGCCAAGTCGCTCGGTCTGCTCGACGACGTAAAGCTGGGCTCGGTCGGCCCCAGCGCCGACGCGCGCCTGCGCAAGTCGGTGCTCGGCGACATCTGTGAGGCCGTGATCGGCGCTGTCTTCCTCGATGGCGGCTACGCGGCTGCGTCCGAGTTCGTCAAACGTAACTGGACCGAGCGCATGCACAAGCCACGCCGTCCCTTGCGCGATCCCAAGACCGTGTTGCAGGAATGGGCGCAGGGCAAGGGGCTGCCGACGCCGGTTTACCGCGAGGTCGAGCGCACCGGCCCGCATCACGATCCGCAATTCCGCGTCGCGGTGGATCTGCCGGGCCTCGCGCCGGCCGAAGGCATCGGCGGCAGCAAGCGCGCAGCAGAGAAGGTGGCAGCTTCGGTGATGATCGAACGTGAAGGCGTCGGCGGCGGCAATGACGGCTGAAGCAAGCGGCGAGACGCCCACTGCGACGCGCTGCGGCTTCGTTGCGCTCATCGGCGCGCCGAACGTCGGCAAGTCCACGCTGGTCAATGCGCTGGTCGGGGCCAAGGTCACGATCGTCTCGCGCAAGGTGCAGACCACGCGCGCGCTGATCCGCGGCATCGTCATCGAGAACAACGCGCAGATCATCCTGGTCGACACGCCCGGTATCTTTCTGCCCAAGCGCCGGCTCGACCGCGCCATGGTCTCGACCGCCTGGAGCGGGGCGCATGACGCCGATCTCGTCTGCGTGCTGCTGGATGCCAAGGCCGGGATCGACGAAGAGGCCGAGGCGATCCTCACCAAGGTCGCCAGCGTGAAACACGAGAAGATCCTGGTCATCAACAAGGTCGACCTGGTCCAGCGCGAGAAGCTCTTGGCGCTGGCGCAGGCCGCCAACGAGCGCATGAAGTTCGCGCGGACCTTCATGATTGCGGCGATCTCGGGCGATGGCGTCGACGACATCCGCACGACGCTTTCAGAGATGGTGCCGCCGGGACCGTTCCTCTATCCCGAGGACCAGATGTCGGACGCGCCGATGCGGCAGCTGGCGGCCGAGATCACGCGCGAAAAAATCTATCAGAAGCTGCACCAGGAATTGCCCTACCAGTCCACGGTCGAGACCGACAAATGGGAGGAGCGCAAGGACAAGTCGGTGCGGATCGAGCAGACGATCTTCGTCGAGCGCGAAAGCCAGCGCAAGATCGTGCTCGGCAAGGGCGGCGCCACCATCAAGTCGATCGGCGCGGACTCGCGCAAGGAGCTGATGCAGATCCTGGACGTGCCGGTGCATCTGTTCCTGTTCGTCAAGGTGCGCGAGAACTGGGGCGACGATCCCGATCGCTACCGCGAGATGGGCCTGGACTTTCCCAGGGAATAACCAAGAACAGATCGGTATCCGATGAGCGTGCCCAGCAACGTCCGGCGCTTTGAAGCGCTGCTCTATGCATCGTTGATGCTGGACGCCTTGTCCGTTGCGGTGCAGGACCGCACGCCCAATGCGGAGATGACCGAGCAGATGATCATGACGGGGACTTTGCTCGCCGGCGGCATGATCCTGCTCCTGGTCTACTTCGTCCGGCTGGCCGCGCACCATCGCAAGAATTGGCCACGCTGGGTGCTGGCGGCAGCCCTCGTGCTGACGGTGATCTCGCTCGGCCAGATCATCGGGGAGAAGGGCATGGAGCTCGACAGCGCCATCGAGATCGTGTCCTGTGCGCTGACGACGATGGGCCTGTATTTCTCCTTCACCGGCGACGCGCAAGGCTGGTTCAACGCCTAATGGCGCGCAGGGTGGATTAGGTGCGGTAGGGTGGGCAAAGGCGCGCCCTTGCGCGCTGTGCCCACCGCAATCGCTGGCGCGCATTGGATCAAATTGGTGGGCACGCTTCGCTTTGCCCACCCTACGATCGCTCAAATTGCGTTACACTTCACCCCATGGAATGGACCGACGAAGGCATCGTGCTGGGCGTGCGGCGGCATGGCGAGAGCAGCGCCATCGTCGAGCTCTTGACGCGCGCGCATGGCCGGCATCTCGGCCTCGTGCGCGGTGGCGCCGGCTCGCGGATGCGGCCGCTGCTCCAGCCGGGCAACAGCGTCAGTGTGGTGTGGCGGGCACGGCTCGACGAGCATCTCGGCACCTATGCCGTTGAAGGCCTGAAGCTGCGCGCGGCCACTTTGCTGGGATCATCCCATGGTGTCTACGGCGTCACCCATCTCGCCTCGATTGCGCGGCTGCTGCCGGAGCGCGATCCGCACGAGGAGATCTTCGCACTGCTCGAGCATTCGCTCGACGATTTCGACGATATCGGCGGCGCCGCCGTCCACGTCATCCATTTCGAGCTGGCGATGCTCGCCGAGCTCGGCTTCGGCCTGGCGCTGGACAACTGTGCGGTGACCGGCGAGACCACCGACCTGATCTATGTTTCGCCGAAATCCGGCGGCGCGGTGTCGCGCGGCGCGGGCGAGCCGTGGCGTGACCGCCTGTTGCGCCTGCCGCCGTTTCTGCGCCAGGGCGAAACCGCAAGCGACCTCACCGAGCAGGATCTCCAGGACGGCTTTCGGCTCACCGGCCTGTTCCTGCTGCGCCATGTGCTGGAGCCGCGCGGGCAGGGCCATTCCGACGCGCGCGCGGGCTTCATCAATGCCCTGATACGGCAGCAGGCGAGGGCGGCGATCCCGGCGCCATGAGCGCAGCGGGACTCTGCCTTGTTCCTCAAAATGGAGTTCCCCCGGAACGAAATTGGGGCCTTCGAGTTCGCCCTGAGGTTCCACAACGGGGACAGCCTAAATGTTGATCAGGGGATTCGCCTTGTCCGCGGCGCTGCTCGCGTTTGCGCCTGATGCAATGGCCGGCGAGCCGCAACCCGGCGTGTTTCGCCGGGCGTCGTGCACCGTCGTCCGGTACTATGTGGCCAAATATTCCGCTGCGGCCGCAGAGACATGGGCGCGGTCAAAGGGGGCGACGGAGGCTGAAATCGAAGCCGCCCGGCGTTGTCTGACCAATGGGCCGGCGCCGGCTCAGGCCAAAACCGAGACCGTGACAGCCGGCTGGGCAGGCCAGTAGGCCGCCCACAGGGAACCAATCCATCCTTGCCCGATTCGCTTCCACGGTTTAACCGGGCGGCATGGGAAAACGATTGATTCCGCCGCAAGAGCCGGCCGAAATCCACGAAGTGCCGCTGCGTGAAGCGCTGGAAGAGCGCTATCTCGCCTATGCGCTCTCCACCATCATGCATCGTGCGCTGCCCGACGCGCGCGACGGCCTGAAGCCGGTCCACCGGCGCATCCTCTACGGCATGCGCCTGCTCAGGCTCGATCCCGGCACGGCCTTCAAGAAATCCGCCAAAATCGTCGGCGACGTGATGGGCTCGTTCCATCCGCACGGCGACCAGGCGATCTACGACGCCATGGTGCGCCTCGCGCAGGATTTCTCCTCGCGCTATCCGCTGGTCGACGGCCAGGGCAATTTCGGCAATATCGACGGCGATAACCCCGCCGCCTACCGCTACACCGAAGCGCGCATGACCGACGTCGCGCGGCTTCTGCTCGAGGGCATCGACGAGGACGGCGTCGAGTTCCGCGCCAATTACGACGGCCAGTCGAAGGAGCCGGTCGTGCTGCCCGGCGGCTTCCCGAACCTGCTCGCCAACGGCGCGCAAGGCATCGCGGTCGGCATGGCGACCTCGATCCCGCCGCACAACGCCGCCGAGCTTTGCGACGCCGCGCTGCATCTGATCGAGAAGCCCGACGCCAAATCCAAGGCGTTGATGAAGTGGGTGAAGGGCCCGGACTTCCCGACCGGCGGCATCTGCGTCGATTCCAAGCAGGCCATCGCTGAAGCTTACACCACCGGCCGCGGCTCGTTCCGCGTTCGCGCCAGGTGGGAGCAGGAGGAGGGCGCGCGGGGCTCCTGGGTCGTCGTCGTCACCGAGATTCCCTTTCTGGTGCAGAAGTCGCGCCTGATCGAGAAGGTCGCCGAGCTGCTCGACCAGAAGAAGCTGCCGCTGGTCGGCGACATCAGGGACGAGTCGGCCGAAGACGTCCGCATCGTGATCGAGCCGAAGTCGAAGAACGTCGATCCGGCGCTGATGATGGAATCGCTGTTCCGTCTGACCGAGCTCGAAAACAAGATTCCGCTGAACCTCAACGTTCTGATCAAGGGCAAGGTGCCCAAGGTGGTGGGGCTCGCGGAGTGCCTGCGCGAATGGCTCGACCATCTGCGCGACGTGCTGATCCGGCGCAGCAATTACCGCAAGGCGCAGATCGAACACCGGCTGGAGGTGCTCGGCGGCTTCCTGATCGCCTATCTGAACATCGACGAGGTGATCAGGATCATCCGCAACGAGGACGAGCCGAAGCCGGCGCTGATGAAGGCGTTCAAGCTCACCGAGGTGCAGGCCGAGGCGATCCTCAACATGCGCCTGCGCAGCTTGCGCAAGCTCGAGGAAATGGAGATCCGCACCGAGGATAAGAATCTCCGTGCCGAGCTCAAGGGCATCAACGCGGTGCTGGCCTCCGAATCCGAGCAGTGGAAGAAGGTCGGCGAGCAGGTCGGCAAGGTCCGCGACATGTTCGGGCCGAAGACGCCGCTCGGCAAGCGCCGCACCACCTTCGCCGATGCGCCCGAGCACGATCTGGCCGCGATCGAGGAAGCCTTCGTCGAACGCGAGCCGGTCACCGTCGTCGTCTCCGACAAGGGCTGGATCCGCACCATGAAAGGCCATGTCGAGGACCTCTCTGGGCTCGCCTTCAAGCAGGACGACAAGCTCGGCTTCGCCTTCTTCGCGGAGACCACCTCGAAGCTGCTGATGTTCGCCACCAACGGCAAGTTCTACTCGCTCGATGTCGCGAAGCTTCCCGGCGGCCGCGGTCACGGCGAGCCGATCCGCCAGTTCATCGATCTCGAGCCGGAGGCCGCGCCGGTCACTCTGTTCGTCAACAAGGGCGGGCGCAAATTCCTGGTCGCGAGCCACGAGGGCCAGGGCTTCGTCGTCAACGAGGACGATTGCGTCGGCACCACCAAGAAGGGCAAGCAGGTTCTCAACGTCGACATGCCGAACGAGGCGCGCACCGTTACCGAAGTGCAGGGCGACACCGTCGCGGTCATCGGCGAGAACCGCAAGATGCTCGTCTTCCCGCTCGACCAGGTGCCGGAGATGGCCCGCGGCCGCGGCGTGCGCCTGCAGAAATACAAGGACGGCGGCCTCTCCGACGTCGTCGTGTTCGAGGCCAAGGCAGGCCTGACCTGGAAGGATTCTGCCGGTCGCGAGTTCTCCACGACCATGAAGGAGCTCGCCGAGTGGCGAGGCACCCGCGCCGACGCCGGCCGCCTGCCGCCGAAGGGTTTCCCGAAGTCGAACAAGTTCGGCAAGGTGATCGGGTAGTTGCCCTTGTGTCCCGGACGCGCTGCAGCGTGCAACGCTGCTGCGCAGAGCCGGGACCCACGCGGCAGGGTTTGCTCGGAGACATGGGCCCCGGCTCAGCAGCGCACCACTGAAGTAGCGTTGCGCTGTGTAGAGGGCGCGGGAGAGCGTGGTGCACGCCTATCTCCCCACCGTCATTGCTGGGGATGCGATGGAGTCGCACTCAAACCCAGAAGTGCGCATCCCGCAAACGCGCGGCTGATAGCCGTGTGCGCATACGTCCTTCTGCCGTGTGGGCACGAACATTGCCTTTTGCTGGCGACCGTAACCGTTTCGCCAAGGCAAGAAGAAACTAATGTTCAAACTCAAGTCTTTCGTCCCTGCGCTGCTCGGCCTCGCGCTGGCCGCAGCGCCCGCGCATGCGGCGGGCAATCTCGTCGCAGTGCTCGAGGCGGAAATCGTCACCCTCGATCCGCATTTCTCCACGGCCTACATTTCGCGCACGTTTGGCTACATGGTGTTCGATACGCTGTTTGCGAAGGATTCCAAGGGCGATGTCAAACCTCAGATGGTGCAGGACTGGAAGGTCTCGCCCGACAACTTGACCTACACATTCACGCTGCGCGACGGCCTGAAGTGGCACGACGGTCAGCCTGTTACGGCCGCCGATTGCGTGGCCTCGCTGCGCCGCTGGGGCACCCGCAGCGCGCTCGGCCGCCGCATCTTCGCGATCACGGCGTCGCTCGAGCCGACCGATGCCAAGACCTTCGTGCTGACCTTGAAGGAGCCGTCCGGTCTCGTCATCGACGCGCTCGGCAATCCCGTCAGCCCCGTCGCCTTCATGATGCCTGAGCGGATCGCGAAGACGCCCGGCGATCAGCGCATCACCGAGATCGTCGGCTCGGGCCCTTTCGTCTACAGCAAGGCCGATCACCGCACCGGCGACCGCATGATCCTGAAGAAATTCGCCGACTATGTGCCGCGCCCCGAGCCAGCCGACTTCCTCGCCGGCGGCAAGCGCGTCAACGTCGACACGCTCGAGATCCGCGTCATTCCCGACGGATCGACCGCGGCGTCCGCATTGCAGGCCGGCGAGATCGACTTCATGCAATACGCGCCGTTCGATCTGCTGCCGCAGATGGAGAAGAATTCGCGCGTCAAGCTCGTCAACTTCACAGGCGGCAACATGTTCGCGGGCGCCTACCGTCTCAACGCGGCGTCGAAACCGTTCGACGATCCCGCGATCCGGCGCGTGCTGTGGAAGCTGGTCGATCAGCGCGAGGTGCTGGATGCGCTCGGGCTCGATACCAAATACGCCACGCCTTGCGCGACGTTCTTCACCTGCGGCACCACCTATGAGAGCAAGGCCGGCGCCGAAGCGGCCGCCAAGCCCTCGATCGAAGCGGCGAAGGCTGCACTGAAGGCGACCAAATATGCCGGCGAGCCCGTCGTCGTCATGCAGGCCAACGATCTCGAAGCGCCGCGCGTCTCGGCGCAGGTGCTTGCGGAGCGGCTGAAGGCTGCCGGCTTCAACGTCGATCTGCAGGTGATGGATTGGGCGAGCGTGCTGGCGCGCCGCGCCAAAAAGGAAGGCTGGAGCGTCTATGGCGTTCATGCTGGCGGCTTCGATCTGGGTTCGCCGCTGACCAATGTCATGGTTGCCTTCAACTGCGCCGACTTCACCGGCTGGCAATGCGATCAGCGCATCACGCCCTTGACGGAAGCTTTCGCCAAGGCGCCGGCCGAGGAGGACCGCAAGAAGATCGCGGGCGAGATCCAGGCCGTCATGTACGATCAGGCTCCCGGAATTCCGTGGGGCCAGTTCGCGCAGCCCGCCGCCTATCGCGCGACGTTGCGCGGTCTGATACCGTCCGCCATCCCGGTGTTCTGGAATGTCGAGAAATAACGCGATGTACGATGTCATTGTTGTCGGCGGCGGCTCCGCTGGCGCTGCCGTTGCGGCTCGGCTGTCTGAGGATCCCGCGCGGCGCGTCCTGCTGCTGGAGGCGGGCCT
>NZ_JALBHA010000024.1:0-34680 GCF_023006445.1 Bradyrhizobium sp. SHOUNA76 | reverse complement strand
GTCGCGCAGGGCGCGGAACAGGATCGCGTCGGCAAGGCCAGAGCGCTTGCCGTGTTCGAGCGCGGCGAGGCCGGTCTTCATGCCGACGTCGAACAGGCGCTGCTTGAAGGGCGTCGCATCCATCACCTTGGCGCGGACGTCGGCGGCAATGGACTCCCAGACGCGGGGCGCGAACAGCACGAACGTCGGCGCGATCTCGCGCAGATCGTTCATCATGGTATCTGGCTCTTCGACGAAGTTGATCTTCATCCGGCACAACAGGCCTTTGCCGAGCACGTAGACCTGCTCCATGATCCACGGCAGCGGCAGCACCGAGACGTATTCGTCGTCCGGGCCCTTGGGGTCGAAGGCAAGATAGGTCGCGCAATGGCCGAGCACGCGGCCGGCGGCGAGCATGGCAAGCTTGGGATGGGAGGTGGTGCCCGACGTCGTGCAGAGGATCGCGACGTCCTCGCCCTTGGTGGCATCGACCAGCTTGTCGTAAAGCTCCGGCTCCCGCGCGGCACGTGCCCGGCCGAGCTCGGCGAACGTCTTTGCCGACATTAGCCGCGGGTCGTCGTATTTCCGCATTCCACGCGGATCGGAATAGATGATGTGCTTCAGCTTCGGCGCGCGCTCGGCGAGAGTGAGCAGCTTGTCGACCTGTTCCTCGTCCTCGGCAAAGACGAGCTGCGCCTCGCCATAGTTGAGGAGATAGGAGGCCTCCTCGTCGAGCACGTCGCGGTAAAGTCCGAGGCTTAGGCCGCCAATGGCGTGCGTCGCCACTTCCGCCGCGACCCAGTCCGGCCTGTTGTCGCCGATGATGCCGATCACGTCGCCGCGACCAAGGCCCACTTCGAGAAGACCGAGCGCAAAGTCGCGTACGCGGGTCTGATAGTCGTTCCAGGTGAACAGCCGCCAGAGCCCGAGATCCTTCTCGCGCAATGCGATCTCGTTGCCGTGCTCCTTCGCGTTGAGCCGGAGCATTTTCGGATAGGTGTCGGCCTGCGCGACACGGCCTGCGTAATCCATCATGCCGCGCTCTCCTGCGCTGGCGAAGCATCGTCGGGATCGACCAGCACCTCGTCCTCCTCGCCGAGATAGGCGCGCCTGACGTGGGGATCGGCGAGCACGGACGTCGGATCGCCTTCGGCGATCTTCTTGCCGAAATCCAGCACCATGACCCGATGGGAGATGTCCATCACCACGCCCATGTCGTGCTCGATCATCACCACCGTCATCCCGAACTCCTCGTTGAGGTCGACGATGTAGCGGGCCATATCCTCCTTCTCCTCGAAGTTCATGCCGGCCATCGGCTCGTCGAGGAGGATGAGGCGCGGCTCCAGCGCCATGGCGCGGGCGAGCTCAACGCGCTTGCGCAGGCCGTAGGAGAGGGTGCCGGCGGTGGCTTTTCGCACCGACTGGAGATCGAGGAAGTCGATGATCTCCTCGACCTTGCGGCGGTGCTCGAGCTCCTCCTTGCGCGCGCCGGTGAGCCAGTACAGCGAGCCCGTGAGGAAATTGTTCTTCAGAAGGTGATGACGCCCGACCATGATGTTGTCGAGCACGCTCATGTGGTGGAACAGCGCCAGGTTCTGGAAGGTGCGGCCGATGCCGAGTGAGGCGCGGGCATTCGGGGTCAAACCGGTGATGTCGCGGCCCTGGTAAAACAGCTGGCCCTCGGTCGGCTTGTAGCGGCCAGAAATACAGTTCACGATCGAGGTCTTGCCGGCGCCGTTGGGGCCGATGATCGAGAACAGCTCGCCCTCCCTGATGGCGAAGCCGACGTCGGTCAGCGCTCGGACGCCGCCGAATCGCAGGGACACGCCGCGCACTTCAAGACTGGTAGCCACCAAACCAAACCCTCCCGGTGATGGCGCTTTTTAGCGGCGCTCTTCGTCCGTTCCTGCCCGGCGATCCTAGTACGGTGGTGCCGGTGAGGCCATGCAGCAGATGGTCTCGACCGGACCGCGCCACTCCCGTTCCCGTTTGGGATCAAAAGCCGCATCGCCCGAGGTGGTCCTCAATAGGGGAAAGCGCTATTTTGAAATGTCTCGCGGCTGACAATTCTGCGACAAAGTTTGCCGGGCGGCAGTGGCCTTCATCTTTCGTCGGATGGCGGTCGAAATTATCATGTTGCATTGCAGCAGACGGCGAGGCGACGAAACGGTGCGGCTGGCGGCGAGATCATGATTTCGGAAGAGCATCTGAAGCGCGTCGCCGCCTGGTCGCGCGAGCTTACGCAAGCGGAGATCGAAGTCGCGCGGGCCGGAATCACGGAGCGGTCATACGGCACCGGCGAGACCGTGTTCATGCGCGGCGACACGTTCGCCTATTGGGCCGGCATGGTGGGCGGCCTTGCCCGCATGGGCGGGGTCTCCAGGGACGGCAAGGAGACCAGCCTTGCCGGGCTGACGGCAGGGGCCTGGTTCGGCGAGGGCAGCGTGCTCAAGAACGAGCCGCGCCGCTATGACGTGGTCGCGCTGCGCCACAGCCGCGTGGCCCTGATGGAACGCAGCGCCTTCATGTGGCTGTTCGAGAACAGCGTCGGCTTCAACCGCTTCCTGGTGCGCCAGCTCAACGAACGGCTCGGCCAGTTCATCGGCATGATCGAGGTCAACCGTACGCTGGACGCCACCGCGCGCCTCGCCCGCAGCATCGCCTCGCTGTACAACCCGATCCTCTATCCGGAATCGACCGCGCATCTGGAGATCACCCAGGAGGAGATCGGCGCGCTCTCCGGCATGTCCCGCCAGAACGCCAACCGCGCGCTGAACCGGCTGGAGAAGGAGGGGCTGCTGCGGCTGGAATATGGCGGCGTCACCATCCTCGATATCGAGCGGCTGCGCGGGTATGGGGACTAGCGCGCATTGGCGGGGGCGTGCACCGGCCAGAGATCAGCGCGCCAGCGGATCGCGATCGCCAGCATCGCGATGATCCCCGAGGCGGCATAAAGCGAGCCGGTCGCGGAATAGCCGATGATGTCGATCAGGCTACCGGCGGCAAGTAGTCCGAGCGGCAGGCCATAGATCACCATCATGCGGACGCCCATCACGCGGCCGCGCAGATGTGCGCTCGCCGTTCGCATCAGGATCACGGCTGCCGAGATCATCGACATGCTCTGCGCGATGCCGGCGAGAACGAGGCAGGCCATCGCGACCGGCATGGTCCTGACTTCCACGAATACCAGCAGCATGGCGTACCAGGCCAGCGTTGCGCCGATCAGGAGCCGGGCAATGCGCAGTCCGCTGACGAGGCTCAGCGTGATGGAGCCGATCAGTGAGCCGACGGCGAAGCTCGCGGAGAGATAGCCGAGGCCGGTCTGGTCGGTCTGAAAGATCTCCCGCGCGATGTAGGGCAGCAATCCGCCAGTGAAAGGAAAAGCGGTGAGATTGGCCAGAAAGGCGACGCAGAGTGCAGCGCGCATTCCCGGGCCGTTCCAAGCGTAGACGATCCCCTCCTTGAGGTCGCCGAACAATCGCGAAATGGCGCGGCTATCCGCGGGAAGATCGGTCGTGGTGATAATCCTTTTCGGCCGGGTCAGGCAGAGCATGAGAAGCGCGGCCGAGAAGTAGAGACAGGCGATCGCCACATAGACGAGGCCGATGCCGAGGAGGGCAAACAGCCCGGCGCCCGTCAACGCCCCGGCGATTCGGGCGCTGTCCTGGGTCGTGCGTGCCACGCTGATGGCGCCCACCAGCTGCTCGGCCGGCATGATCTCGGCGAGCAGCGCGCCCCGGACGCCGAGATCGGAGGGACGAATCAGGCCCATGATCGCGACGATGATCATGACGCTCAGCGGCGACAGATGACCGGTCAGCGCCAGAACCATGATGGTCGACGACAGCACGGTATAGGCAAGACGCATCACGACCAGGAGATCGCGATGGCCCATGCGGTCGCCGATCATGCCGAACACCGGCGCGACCAATGTCCCGACGAACTGGAGCGAGGCGAGCACGGTGAGCAACAGCACCGAGCCGGTCTCGACCAGGATATACCAGCCGAGCACCAGCGTCTCGACCTCGAACGCCCAGGAGGTGAGCAGGTCGGACGGCCACTGGAAGCGATAATTGCGAATGCGGAATGGCGCGAGTGCCGACGGCCGCGCGGCTGCGCTCAAGACGCGATGACGCGTGTCACGGCGATTCCTTTGCCTTGGTTCTTCTTCTGCGCGAGAACCTAGCGCCGGTGATGCCGGTGTCAATCGAAGCCGCCGCATGCCGCCATGCGCGACCACCCGCCCCCCCGGGGGCTCCCGGTTGACCTTCCGCCGACGTACGACGCGGTCACATAGTTTTCATCTTGCTGTGGCCCTAAGAGCTGGCGGGCTCGGGGGAGCGGAGCGATCACAGCATGTGGGTACGTTGGCAGACGTTTGCCGCGCGGCTTCTGGGTTCCCTGATTCTCGTGAGCGTCCTCGTGTTGCCCTGCCGGGCTGGGCCACAGGACATGCTGACGTTGATGCAGCGCATCACCTCGCTGGCCAAGGAGGGCCGCTACGGCGAGGCGGTCGGGCTGGCACGAAGGCTCGTCGCCGAGTCCGAGAAGAGCTCGGGCCGACAGTCGCCGCTGACGGCAACCACGCTGGTGGTGCTGGGCCAGTCGCTCCAGGCGCAAGGCGAGACGACCGAGGCCGAAGCCGTGCTGAGGCGGGCACTTGCGATTCGCGAGAAGAGCCTCGGACCCAATCATCCCGAAGTCGCCGCCGTGCTCGGCACGCTCGGCCAGATCGAGCTCGGCCTGAACCGGCTGAGCGAGGCTGAGCGGGATATGTCCCGCGCCATCGCCATCGACGAGAGCGTGCTGGGCTCGGACCACCTCACGACGGCAATGGCGCGCATGCAGCTCGGCAATCTCCGTCACCGTCAGATGAAGGAGACCGAGGCGCTCGACATGTTCAGTCGCGCCCTTGCGGTGTTCAGGAAGTCGCCGGGACAGGCCGATATCATGATCCCGGTAACCCTGAACAACATCGCGGAGGTCAATCGTGCGCAAGGCCGGTTGCACGAGGCCGAAGCGAACTTTGCCGAAGCGCTCGCTCTCCAGGAAAAGCAGCATGGCCCCGACAGCATCTATCTGACGGCAACGCTGAGCAATCTAGGCGAGCTCCGGCGCGCGCAGGGCCGACTTCAGGACGCCGAGCAATTGGCCCGGCGAGCCCTGGCCATCAGGGAGAAGGCGCTGGGGCCGGATCATCCTGACGTCGCCGCGAGCCTGAACAATCTCGCCTTGGTGTTTTCGCGCGAGGGCCGGGACGCGGAGGCCGAGGGGCTGCTGACACGGGCGCTCGCCATTCAGGAAAAGAGTTTTGGAGCGGCGCATCCGAACGTGGCGACGGCGCTGAACAATCTCGCGGAGGCCTGGACCCATCTCGATCGCAAGCAGGAGGCCGAGCAGCTCTTGCGCAAATCGCTCGCCATTCGCGAGAAGGCCCTCGGTCCGGGCCATCTCGACGTTGCGATCGGTCTCGACAATCTGGTGACGCTGATGGGCGGCGGCGATCGGTACGCCGAGGCCGAACCGTTCGCGCGCCGGTCGCTTGCGCTGCGCGAAGCCGCCCTCGGCGCCTCCCATCCGCTGGTCGCGAACAGCCTGAACAATCTGGCCGTCATCCTGGACAGCACCGGCCGGACGCAGGAGGCCGAGCCCCTCCTGAAACGCGCGCTGGATATCCGCCTGCGCGCTCTCGGCGAGACGCATCCTGATGTCGCCAACAGCTTTGCCAATCTCGGCGCCCATCATATCGATGTGAAGGATTGGCAACAGGCCCGCGATGCGTTGGCGCACGCGGTGGCGGTCCAGAACGGCCGCCGTGCCGCGGAGTTCGGCGAGGAGGGACGCGGCGATCTCAGGGGCCATGAAGACACCAATCCATATCCGGGCTTGATCGTTGCCGCCTACAACCTCGCGCGCGGCGCCACTGACGAGCAGAAAGGCGCGTTGCGGTCGCAGGCCTTCGAGGCGGCACAGTGGATCGGTGACGAGCAGGCCGCGCGCGCGATCGCAGGGATGTCAGCCCTGGTCGCGGATGGCAGCGGGGATCTAGCGGCGCGCGTTCGAGAACGGCAGGATCTCGGCGCGCAAGCGGTCGCGACCGACAAGATGCTGGTGGCGGCGATCTCGCAAGCCAGTGCCGCGCGCAATGCGGCCGCAGAGCAAGCTCTCCGCGCCCGTGCCTCGGCCATCGCAAATCAAATCCGGGAATTGGATCGCACGATCGTCGCCCAGTTCCCGGACTATGCGGCGCTGGTGACCAAGACGCCGATCGCGATCGAGGACGTCCAGAAGCAGCTTCGTCCCAACGAGGCGATGGTGCTGTTCACGACGACGTCGCGTGCCACTTTCGTCTGGATGGTGACGCGCTCGGATGTGCGTTGGCATGCGGCCGATCTCGGCGAAAGGCAGCTCAACGAGGCCGTCGGCGCGCTGCGTTGCGGTCTCGACGCGGAGGCATGGCTGGATAAGGCATCGACATGCCCTCAGAAGCTCGGCCGCAAGGCTCCGCTGGGCGCAGACGAACCGCTGCCGTTCGATCAGGAGCGCGCCTTTGCGCTCTATCAGGCCCTGCTTGGTCCGGTCGCGCGCGAGATCGATGGCAAGGAGCTGATCCTGGTGCCGTCGGGCCCACTGGCGACGCTGCCTTTCCAGGTTTTGCTGACGGACAAGCCCACGGCAGGTGGAGACCTCACGAGGGCACCCTGGCTGGTCAAGCGATTTGCGACCACCGTCTTGCCCTCCGTCTCCAGCCTCAAGGCGCTACGCCAGGTTGGGCGCAGGAGTGCGGCGTCGAAACCGTTCCTTGGCGTCGGCAATCCGACGCTCGACGGCGATGGGCGCAGCGATCTTTCGATCTCGCGCGCCAAGCTGGCGCGTCAGATCCAGACCTGCGCCGCCATCCCGACACAGGCGAGCCAGGTCGCGCAAAGAAGCTTGCGTGCCGTCGACGCGCTGTCGGGCGGCGCGGCGGACATTGCGCAGCTCAGGCGCCAGATGCCGCTGCCGGAAACCGCGCTCGAATTGTGCGCGGTGGCAGGCACCTTCGCGCCCGTCAAAGGCGATGTCTTGCTCGCCAATGATGCGTCCGAGACGAAGATGAAGACGTTCAGCCAGAGCGGCGATCTCGCAAAATATCGCATCCTGCATTTCGCGACGCATGGCGCGCTTGCGGGGCAGGTGCGCGGCTCGATCGAACCCGGGTTGATCCTGAGCCCGCCAGCGGCGGCAACGCAAGCCGATGACGGCTATCTCTCATCGTCGGAGATCTCGGGCCTCAGGCTCGACGCCGATTGGGTGATCCTGTCGGCGTGCAATACGGCCGGCGGCCAGGCGGCCAATTCGGAGGCCTTCTCAGGTCTCGCGCGGGCGTTCTTCTATGCGGGCACGCGTGCGCTGTTGGTCTCGCACTGGGCGGTCAACTCCGATGCAGCGGTGGTCATCACGACCGGTACGATCGATGCCCTCAACGCACATCCAGACATCGGCCGCGCCGAGGCGCTGCGTCGCTCTATCTCGGCACTGATTGCGAAGGGCGGCGCGAATGCGCTGCCCGGCATCTGGGCGCCGTTCGTGCTGGTGGGGAACGGCGCCATATAGTGCTATGCATATCAGTGCGCCGCCGCGCACGAACCGGCTGGAGAAGGCGCGGTTGTTGCTGCCGGGGTATGGCGAGGTCACTATCCTCGACATCGGAAGACTGCGCAGTTGCGAGCGAGGAGTGAAGCCGCGACCACGTCCGTTAACCAACCACCGCTTGCTCTTCCAATGCAACGAGCCCATGCTCGCCGGGTTCCTGGACCCATCCGGTCGTCCAGTAGATCGCGCCGTCGCGGCTTTCGCGGGGTCTTGACCCATGAACTGCTCTTGCTGCGGTTCCGAGGTTCAGAGCGGCTTTGCCTTCTGCCCGAAGTGCGGCACGAAGCAGCCCAACGCGTGCCCCGGCTGCGGCTATGCATGCGCACCGGATTTCGCCTATTGCCCGAAATGCGGCGCCCTGGTCGGTGAGGCCCTCAAAGACGGGGGAGAGGCGCGGCCGAGCCGGCCGACAGCGCCGATCAGGGCCTCCTCGCCGCCGCTGGCACCGCTGGCCGACCCGCAACAAGCATGTCGTCCGCAGTCCGACAGGATCGACAGCGAGGCAAACCGCCGCACCATCACCGTGCTGTTTGCCGACCTCAGCGGCTTCACTGCGATGAGCGAGCGGCTCGACCCCGAGGTCATGCAGACGCTTCAGAACCAATTGTTCGAGGAACTGACGGCTGCGGTGCAGAGCTATGGCGGCTTCGTGGACAAATTCATCGGCGATGCGCTGCTCGCGCTGTTTGGTGCACCGGCCGCGCACGAGGACGACCCCGAGCGGGCGGTCCGCGCTGCCCTCGACATGATCAGCCGGACGGCGCGCCTCAGCGAGCGCGCAAAAGCCTATGCCGGTTCACCGCTGCTGCTCCATGTCGGCATCAACACCGGGCACGTCGTTGCGGGCGGGTTAGGTGTGGGCGTTGCCAAATCCTTTTCGGTGACCGGCGATACTGTGAATACCGCGCAGCGGTTGCAGTCGATGGCGGCGCCGGGCGAGGTGCTGGTCGGGCCGCTGACCCACCGCCTGACGCGGCATGCATTCTCCTATGACTCGCTTGGCGAGGTTTCGCTCAAGGGCAAGATGGGTAGCGTTCTGGTCCATCGTCTGAAGGGACCGCTCGATACGCCCCGCGCGGCACGCGGCCTCGACACGCTGGGCCTTGATGCACCGCTGGTCGGGCGCGACGCCGAGCTTGCGCGCGTGATCGGCAGCCTTGATCGCGCGCGCGACGGTGCGGCTCAACTGGTGCGGCTGATTGGCGAAGCGGGTATTGGGAAAACGCGGCTGGTCGACGAATTCCTCGCCCGTATCCGTGAGGAGGATCGCTTCGCAGACTTGGCGGTCCGGCGCGCGGTCTGCTCGCCGCTCGGCGAACAGTCTTACGGCGCACTCGCCGCCGTGCTGCGCAGCGCTTATGGCATCGCGCAGAAGGCGAGCGCCAGAGAGGCGGAGGCGAAGGTCGCCGAAGCGCTGTCGGAGCTTGGCCTCGCGACGGACGAGGCCGACCGCCTGATGCCGCTCTATCTGCACGTACTCGGCCTCGGCGACCCCAACGCCGTGCTCAGGCATGTCGAGCCCGAACAGCTCCGCCGGCAGATATTCTTCGCGATTCGCACCGTCTTCGAACGCCGCCTGGCACTGTCGCCGCTGCTGATCATCGTCGAGGATCTGCACTGGGCCGACGCGGTGTCTCTTGAAGCGTTGCGGTTCCTGATGGACCGACTCGAGCGGACGCGGCTGATGCTGCTGTTTACGCATCGGCCGACGCTGGAACTGGAGCAGCTCGGTTCGAGCAGGATCAGTCACACGACCCTTCGGCTGCCTCCGCTTGGCAACGCTGACGGACAGAGGCTGCTCGCGGCCTACTTCAGGCACGGTTGGTGCGAACCGCCGGGACGTCTGTTCAGTCGGATCCTCGATCGCGCCGGCGGCAATCCGCTTTTCCTCGAGGAGATCATACGCGGCCTCATCGAGGCCGGCACCCTGGAACGCGACGGAGCGCAGTGGCGGGTGAAGTCGGATGAAGCCGCCGCCGATATTCCGGCAAGCATTCAGGCGTTGTTGCTGGCTCGCCTCGACCGGTTGCCGCATCAGGTCCGCCTCCTGGCGCAGGAGGCCGCGGTAATCGGCCCGCGTCTTGATGCGGGTGTACTTGGCGCGGCGGCAACCGAGCCAGCGAGGGTCGAAGCAGGGCTCGAACTTCTATGCGACGCGGAGATCATCGAGGAGATCGCGGGTTCGAACTCGATTTCGCTGCGCACCTACCGTTTCACGCAAACCATGCTTCAGGACGTGATCTATCAAAACCTGCTTCAGCAGCGCCGGATCGAGCTTCACGGACGGATTGGTGCCGCGCTGGAGCGGCTCTACGGCAATGAGCCCGAGCGCCTCGAGGATCTCATACTGCTCGGACATCACTTCAGTCTGAGCGCGAGCAAGCCGAAGGGCGCGCGCTATCTGCGCGCGGCCGGCGACCGCGCACGCGCGAGCTATGCCAACGACGATGCCATCCGTCTCTACCGACAGGCCCTCGCCGTGCTGCTGGCCAGCGGCGAACGGGAGCCGGAGCGTCTGGTCCTGTACGAGCGGATTGCGGACCTTTGTGGCGCGGCTGGCCGGCGGAATACGGCCGAGGAGCACTATCAGAGCGCGTTGGAGGGGTACCGAGCCGCAGAGGACCGGATCGGCGAAGCGCGGATTCTCCGCAAGCTTGGCCGATTGCTGTGGGACGCCGGCAAGCGGATCAAGGCGGAGACGCATTACGCTGAGGCAGCCAAACTGCTTGGAGGGATCGACGCGCCCATCGAGTGGGCGCATCTCTTGCAGGAGCGCGGCCGTCTCGCGTTTCGCACCGGCGACCACGTGGCCGCCGCGAGCTGGGCAGAGGAGGCGCTCGGCTATGCCCGATCCGTGCCTGCCGACGCCGATAAGCACGCCGTGCTCGAGGCGGCGCGCGCCATTGCGGAGGCTCTCAATACCAAGGGGGTTGCACTGGCGCGGGTTGGACGACACCAGGAGGCGGTGCGCGAGGTAGAGCAAAGTGTCGCAGCCGCCGAAGCCGCCGGCCTGCTTAACGTCGCCTGCCGCGGCTACACCAATCTCGGTGTGCTCTACACGATTGTCGACCCGGCGAAAGCCGTGGAGGTCTGCCGGCGTGGACTGGATGTCGCGTGTCGGATCGGGGATCTCGGCTTCCAGGCGCGTCTTCTCGCCAATTTTGCCGTTGCTTGTTGTACCTTCACGGACAGATGTACCGAGGAGGGGGTGCCGGCAGCGGAGAAGGCGATCGAAATCGACCGTGCGCTCGATCAGCGGGAGCATCTCTCCGTGCCCTTGATCGTACTCGGGCAAATCCATCAATGCCATTTCCGCCCCGATCTGGCCGCCCTCTGCTACAATGAGGCAATCGAGGTAGCGAACGAAACCGGCGAACCGCAGCAGCTCTTTCCGTGCTATGATGGTCTCGCGACACTGAGCCTTGATCGAGGCGACATGCCCGAGGCCGACCGATATTTCGCGCTGGCCCACGATGTCTGCGCCCGCCACGGGCTTGATCCCGCCGGGCTGATCGTACTGCCATTTCTTGACTAGGTCATATGAAGGAGTTCAACCATGTCAGAACTTCATGTCAACGGACCGCTTCAACCGGGCGATCGAGCACCGAACGTCGAGCTGGATGCCATCACACGCGATGGAAAGATCGCGCTCCAGGATTTTCGCGGGCATAGTCCGATATTGATCGGCTTGTTTCGAGGTCTGCACTGCCCGTTCTGCCGCCGCCATATCGCGGCACAGGCGCAACTAGACGCGGCTCTGCGCGACAAGGGGGTCGAAAGTCTCACCATCGTGAATACGCCCATCGAGCGCGCGCGGCTCTACTTCCGCTATCATCCATTGCCCAATCTGCTCGCCGCGTCCGACCCCGAGCGGGTCTCGCACCGCGCGTTCGGCCTGCCCAATCTCGAGTTCACGGAGAAGGAAACCGAGTGGCCGCGCAAGGTGGGCATGGATGTGGTCATGAGCATGCAAGTGGACATTCCCGGAGAATTGCCGGGGCCGATGAATCGTTTGGCGGCGGCCGAGCAGCTCAACAAGAAGGATGGCTACGAGATGATGGAGGCCGATCAACGCATGGCGGCGACCGGCCAGGGTCAGCTGTTCGGCCAGTTCCTGCTCGATCGGGAGGGGGTCGTGCGCTGGACCTTTACGGAGGTTCCCGAAGGCGGCCAGCGCATGTTCGGGATGCCCAGCCCTCAGGAATTGATGTCGGCCGCCTCGCAAGTGGCAAGCTAAGCATCGTCGCTTGGTCGGCGGTTCGAATACTTCGCTCAACGCGCTGCAACCCGCGGCTTTCTCTCCGCTGGCGTCGTCATCGCGGAAATTTCGTGGCCGCGTGAAATACGCATCAGTTTGAACGCGACCATTCCTGATCATGCCATTGCAATGACTCGGGCGCACTCCTCGAAGCACGATGATCGAGATTGAGCAGGCCCGATCCTGGAACCCGCGCGTGATCTCGAAATTTGAAACGCCAATCAGAAGCGGTGACGATCTCTCCCTTTACCGGATCAATCCTCTGGCATTCCCGCGCGATCGCGCCATCGCCGAGGCGGAAAGCATCGACCTGCTTCTTTCCCGTGCGACAACGAGCGGCGACGATCTGAATGCCTATGCTCTGGTGCGCGAGCGCTTTATCCGGCGCCGGGCGTCAGCGGTCCCCTCGCGGGTCACGCCATCTTTGAGTTTGATGCATCTCTCCGCGGCATCGAAGGCATTGCGTGCGTGTATCGTGTCGTGCGCCAGACCCTGCTGTACATTTTCACTTCACCGGAACTTTCGGCTTCTTCGCCGCCAGCCCCACGGCCATCGCCGAGATCAGCGGACGCATGAAATAGGCGTCTTCCGCCGGCGAGATGTCCGTGCGCAGGCCGTGCGCGGCGAGCTCGCCGGAGACCGCCGGGCCTACTGACGCAATCAATGTCTGTTCGAGGCCGGCGCGCAGCTTGGCCTCGCTGCCATGCGCCTTCGCGGCCTCGATCAGGCGGCGGACCTGGCCGAGATTGGTCAGCGCGAGGGCATCGATCCGCCCCGCGGCCATGTCGTCGATCGCCGTGACGATGTTGGCGTCCGCTGCCCTGGAATCGTAGACATAGGGCAGCACGGTATCGACCGCGGCGCCTTGCGCGGCCAGGGCGCCGGTCAGCTCGCTGTGGTCCTTGTCCGGATAGAGCTGGAGGCCGAGGCGCCGGCCCCTCAGATCGAGCTTTCCCAGCATCTGGATGACGCCTTCGGTGGTCGGTTTCTCCGTGGTCTGCTGCGCTTCCAGGCCGACCTCGCGCAACGCCTTGCCGGGCTTCGGGCCGCGGGTGAATTTCCGCGCTTTGGCGAGCGCCGCGATAAGGGTCTGGTCGAGTCCGCGGGCGCGGGCAAGCTTCATGATCCGCCGCAGGCCTTCGCCGGTCATCAGCACGAGATCGTCAAAAGGCTTCTCAATGGCGCGGCGAATCCAGGCCTCGACCGGGGCCGGGTCCGGCGCATCGTGAATGGTGAACATCGGGCACTGCACGACCTCGGCGCCTTGCTCGGCCAGAAGTTTTGAGAACTGCGCCTCCTCGCGGGTCTCCAGGATCAGGATGCGGGTGCCGTTCAAGCGGTCGGCCATGGGCGTACTCCGGTCATTAAATCGCAATCGTCCGTTCATCCTGACTCTTCGTCCGGGATTGGCGCAAGGCTGGGGTCGGTGCTAGAGCAGGGCGCAAATCGCGGATTGTTCCGCACCCGTTGCACAAACCTTCATCAAGAGCCATGCCCGATCATCAATACGTCCTGACCCTGTCCTGTCCGGATCGTCCCGGCATCGTCTCGGCGGTGTCGACGTTCCTCGCGCATAACGGACAGAACATCCTCGACGCCCAGCAGTTCGATGACGTCGAGACCAAGAAGTTCTTCATGCGGGTGGTGTTCACCGCTGCCGATCTTGCCGTGGAACTGTCGGCGCTGCAGACCGGCTTTGCCGCGATCGCCGAGCGTTTCGGCATGGAATGGCAGATGCGCGACCGGGCTGCGCATCGCAAGGTGATGCTGCTGGTGTCGAAGTCCGACCATTGTCTGGTCGATATCCTTTATCGCTGGCGCACCGGCGAGCTGCCGATGACGCTTGCCGCCATCGTCTCCAACCATCCGCGCGAGGTCTATTCCGGGCTCGATTTCGGCGGCATTCCGTTCCACCATCTCCCCGTGACCAAGGAGACCAAGCGCGAGCAGGAGGGCCAGATCATGGACCTCGTCGGCAACACCAAGACCGATCTCGTCGTGCTTGCCCGCTACATGCAGATCCTGTCGGATGATCTGTCGGCGAAGCTGTCGGGGCGCTGCATCAACATCCACCACTCGTTCCTGCCGGGCTTCAAGGGCGCAAAACCCTATCACCAGGCCCATGAGCGCGGCGTCAAGCTGATCGGCGCGACCGCGCATTACGTCACGCGCGACCTCGACGAGGGCCCGATCATCGACCAGGACGTCGAGCGCATCAGCCATCGCGATACGCCGGAAGATCTCGTCCGCAAGGGCCGCGACATCGAGCGCCGCGTGCTCGCCCGCGCGATCCGCTACCATCTCGACGACCGCGTCATCCTCAACGGCCGCAAGACCGTGGTGTTTGTGGATTAGCGAATAGGGAGTGGCGAGTAGCGCATGGAATGGGGGCGGCCTTCTACTCGCTACTCCCTATTCGCCAATCGCCTCTTACCGCACCGCGTTGCCCGACGTCGTCCCCGTCGCGCCCTTCTGCGCCTGCTCTTCCTTCTCGCGATCCGCCGCGGGCAGCAGCCGCTTGCGTTCGCGTTCCCGCATGTAGGCGTCGTATTGCGGCGTGCCCGCGCGCGGCGGGGCGTCGGCCGGCAGGCCGCCGGCCCATTGCGGGACGTAATCGCCCATGCCGGCGGAGAGTCTCTCGTTGACCGTCCCGCAGCCTGCAAGGTTGGAAGCGAGCAGGGCGACTGCGGCGATCGAAAGCGAACGGGGGCGCATGGACATCTTCTAGGTCGTGCCCGATCGGGCGTGGATGAGGGGCGCCGGATGGGCGTCAGCGGTGAACCATAGCTCTCAACATGTAAAATTGGCCTATTCGACGGTCGGAATGATTGTATACATAAAAGGTATTATAGTAGGAATAATTCGCTCTTGTGGCGCCCATTTTAGCTGATACGGTATACATTGCGTATTCGCAGCCATGCTCGTTCGGTGCGTGTGACGAGTGGGCTTCACGGCGGAGCAGGGAGATGTCCAGATTCTGCAAGTGAGAGGCGGAATCCTCCATCCACGGCCTCGTGCGGCCTTCATACAGTGCGCAATCAATGAGCCCTTGCCCAACCCGCCAGTGCCACGAGAGGCTTTTTTGTTGACAGAACCATTTTATTTGTACAACCGTACAAATCTCTCCCTCCGACGGATCACACGGCTTGCGCCGAATGGTCGCCCAACGTCCGATTGACAACGGGGTTGCAGAGGACGCCATGTGGCCGCACGGCATGGCTTGTCCGAGAGTGAAGCGCGGCAAGGACCGGGCACTCGGTCCGGCTCACAAGAAGTCAGGAATCAAGGGGAGGGACATCTGATGTTCGAACGCAAAATTCTTTCACGCGCGGCAGCAGCGGCTGCCATCGCGGGCCTCGCGGCGATCGTGCCTGCCAAGGCCGAGGACAGCGTCAAGGTCGGCCTGATCCTGCCGATGACCGGCGGCCAGGCCTCGACCGGCAAGCAGATCGAAAACGCGATCAAGCTCTACATGCAGCAGAAGGGCGACACCGTCGCCGGCAAGAAGATCGAGATCATCCTCAAGGACGACGCCGCGATCCCGGACAAGACCAAGACGGCCGCGCAGGAGCTGATCGTCAACGACAAGGTCAGCTTCATCGCCGGCTTCGGCGTGACGCCGGCCGCGCTCGCAGCCGCGCCGCTGGCGACGCAAGCCAAGATCCCGGAAGTCGTGATGGCGGCCGGCACCTCCATCATTACCGAGCGCTCGCCCTATATCGTGCGCACCAGCTTCACGCTGGCGCAGTCCTCGACCATCATCGGCGACTGGGCGGTCAAGAACGGCATCAAGAAGGTGGCGACACTGACCTCCGACTATGCGCCGGGCAATGACGCGCTGAACTTCTTCAAGCAGAACTTCACCGCCGGCGGGGGCGAGGTGGTCGAGGAAGTCAAGACGCCGCTCGCCAATCCCGACTTCGCGCCGTTCCTGCAGCGCATGAAGGACGCCAAGCCCGACGCGATCTTCGTGTTCGTGCCGGCCGGCCAGGGCGGCAACTTCATGAAGCAATATGCCGAGCGCGGCCTCGACAAGGCCGGCATCAAGGTGATCGGGCCGGGGGACGTCACCGACGACGACCTGCTCAACAACATGGGAGACGCCGTGCTCGGTACCGTCACCGCGCATCTCTACTCCGCGGCGCACCCCTCGCAAATGAACAAGGATTTCGTCGCGGCCTACAAGAAGGCGTTCGGCAACCGTCCGGGCTTCATGGCAGTGAGCGGGTATGACGGCATCCACCTCATCTACGAGGCGTTGAAGAAGACCAATGGCGACACCGACGGCACCAAGCTGGTGGAGGCCATGAAGGGCCAGAAGTGGGAGAGCCCGCGCGGCCCGATCTCGATCGACCCCGAGACCCGCGACATCGTGCAGAACATCTACATCCGCAAGGTCGAGAAGGTCGACGGCGAACTCTACAACGTCGAGTTCGCGACCTTCGAGGCCGTCAAGGATCTCGGCAAGACCAAGAAGTGACTCGCGAAAGCGCGTCATCCCTGGGGCTCGCATGAGCGCGAACCCGGGATCTCGCGTACCGCTCCAGCGTCATGCCCGGGCTTGACCCGGGCATCCACGCGGGAGCCCGGACAAGAACGTGGATGGCCGGGACAAGCCCGGCCATGACGCCCCAACCAAGCTGAGACGATGACCTCAATCCTCACCAACCTGTTCGATGGCGTTGCCTACGGCATGCTGCTGTTCGTGCTCGCCTGCGGGCTCGCGGTCACGCTCGGATTGATGAACTTCGTCAATCTCGCCCATGGCGCTTTCGCCATGGCCGGCGGCTATGTCTGCATGGTGCTGGTCAACCGGATGGGCTGGCCGTTCTTCGCAGCGCTGCCGCTCGCTTTCGTCTCCTCCGCCGCGATCGGCATCGTGCTCGAACGCACCCTCTACCGCCACCTCTATACGCGCAGCCATCTCGATCAGGTGCTGTTCACCATCGGCCTGACCTTCATGTCGGTCGCCGCGGTCGACTATATCCAGGGTTCCTCGCGGGTCTTCATCAATCTGCCCGCCGCGCTACAGGGGCAGTTCGACCTGTTCGGCGTCGGCATCGGCCGCTACCGGCTGATGATCATCGTGATTTGCGGCCTGCTCACCATCGCGCTTCAGATGGTGCTGGCCAAGACGCGCTTCGGCAGCCGTTTGCGCGCCGCCGTGGATGATCCCCGCGCCGCCAGCGGCCTCGGCATCAACGTGCCGCAGGTGTTCGCCTTCACCTTTGCCTTTGGTTGCGGACTCGCAGGTCTCGGCGGCGCGCTGAGCGCCGAGATCCTCGGCCTCGATCCGTACTTTCCGCTGAAGTTCATGATCTACTTCCTGATCGTGGTCACCGTCGGCGGTTCCTCCTCGATAACGGGCCCGTTCCTGGCCTCGCTCCTGCTCGGCATCGGTGACGTCGCCGGCAAATACTACGTGCCGAAGATGGGACCCTTCGTGATCTACACCATGATGATCGTGATCCTGATCTGGCGTCCGAACGGCCTGTTCGGCCGCACGGCTGCGCGTTGAGTTCGCCGATGAGCGCTGCTTCCGACGTCGGTCATCACGCCCAGCGCCAAGCGCGCTGGCACTACGGCGAAATCGCCTTCTGGCTGATCGTGCTGGCCTGCGGCTTCGCCTTTCCCACGCGCTATCTGATCATGACCGACATCCTGCGGCTGGCGCTGTTTACGATGTCGCTGGATCTCATCCTCGGCTATGCCGGCATCGTCTCGCTCGGTCATGCCGCTTTCTTCGGCGTCGGCGCCTATGCCGCGGGGCTTCTCGCGCTGCACGGGATCGTCAAGGAGCCGGTCCTGGCGCTGATCGTCGCCGGCCTTGCTGCGATGGTGCTCGGCTTCGCCACCAGCTTCCTGGTGATCCGCGGCGTCGATCTGACGCGCTTGATGGTGACGCTCGGCATCGCCCTGCTGCTGGAAGCGCTCGCCGAACGCTTCTCCAACATCACCGGTGGCACCGACGGCTTGCAGGGCATCGAGATGCAGCCGATCTTCGGCGAAATCCCGTTCGACATGTTCGGCAAGGCCGGCTTCTTCTATTCGCTGGCCGTGCTGTTCCTCCTCTTCTTGTTCGCCCGCCGCGTCGTGCACTCTCCGTTCGGCCTGTCGCTGCGCGCGATCAAGAACAATCCGCTGCGCGCCGCCGCGATCGGCATCCCCGTTAACCGCCGCCTGATCGCGATCTACACGCTCGCGGCGTTTTACGCCGGAGTCGCAGGCGCGCTGTTCACCCAGACCACGGCAATCGCATCGCTCGACGTGTTTGCCTTCGAACGCTCCGCGGATCTGATGCTGGTACTCGTCATCGGTGGCACCGGCTATCTCTATGGCGGACTGATCGGTGCGGTGATCTTCCGCATGCTCCAGGAGGTGTTCTCCACCATCACCCCGCAGTACTGGCAGTTCTGGATCGGCCTCGTGCTGGTCGTGATCGTGCTGATTGGCCGTCAGCGCCTGCACCGCTGGGTGCTCTACGTGCCCAACCTGGTCATCAAACAAATCGCCGGGCGCAAGACCGTCGTCGCCGTTCCGGAGAGCGACGCATGACCATCGTGCTCGAAACCCAAAATCTCGAGAAACAGTTTGGCGGCCTGCGCGTCACCCGCGATCTGTCCTTGAAGATCGAGCAGGGCGCCCGCCACGCGCTGATCGGCCCGAACGGCGCCGGCAAGACCACGGTCATCAACCAGCTCACCGGTGTGCTGAAGCCGAACTCGGGCCGCATCCTGCTCGAGGGACAGGACATCACCGATCTGCCCGTGCACAAGCGGGTGCTGCGGGGGCTGTCGCGCACTTTCCAGATCAACCAGCTCTATCCCGATCTCACGCCGCTCGAGACCATCGGCCTTGCCGTGTCCGAGCGCCTCGGCCATGGCGGCGACTGGTGGCGGCGGATGGGCACGCGCAGCGACGTCAACGGCGAGATCGCCGATCTGCTCTCGCGCTTCCATCTGCTCGACGTCATGAACGAGCAGACCGTGACGCTGCCCTACGGCAAGCAGCGCCTGCTCGAGATCGCGGTCGCGATCGCGGCCAAGCCGCGCGTGCTCCTGCTGGATGAGCCCGCCGCCGGCGTACCCGAGAGCGAGCGCCACGACATCCTCGCCGTCGTAGGCAGCCTGCCGCGCGATGTCACGGTGCTCCTGATCGAGCACGACATGGATCTCGTGTTCTCCTTCGCCGACCGCATTTCGGTGCTGGTCTCCGGCGCGCTGCTCACTGAGGGGCCGCCCGAGCAGGTCGCACGAGATCCGCAGGTCAAGGCGGTCTATCTCGGCGAGGAGGCGGTCAATGTCTGAGCTGCTCGCGATCGAGGCGTTGCGCGCCGGCTATGGCGAGGCCGTGGTGCTGCCGAAGATGAGTTTGCGCCTCGCCGAGGGGCAGGTGCTGGCGCTGCTGGGCCGCAACGGCACCGGCAAGACCACGCTGATCAATTCCATCGTCGGCGTCACCCGCCGCTTCGCAGGCACCGTCGCACTCGCCGGCACGGATGTCACTTCGCTTCGGCCCGACCAGCGGGCACGTGCCGGCATTGGCTGGGTGCCGCAGGAGCGCAACATTTTCCGCTCGCTTACGGTCGAAGAAAACATGACCGCGGTGGCGCAGCCCGGTCCCTGGACGGTCGAGAAGGTCTACGAGATGTTCCCGCGACTGAAGGAGCGGCGGAGCAATTTCGGCAATCAGCTCTCCGGCGGCGAGCAGCAGATGCTGGCCATCGGCCGCGCGCTCACCCTCAACCCGAAAGTGCTGCTGCTGGACGAGCCGACCGAGGGCCTCGCCCCCATCATCGTCGAGGAGCTGCTCAAGGCGATCGGCACCATCACCCGGGCGGGCGGCATCTGCTCGATCATCGTCGAGCAGAATGCCCAAAAGATTCTGGGGCTCGCCGACCGCGTTGTGATATTGGAGCGCGGAACGATCGTCCACGATGCCCCGAGCGCCGCACTGAAAGCTGACCCCTCGGTCCTGGAACGCCATCTCGGCGTCGCCGGGGCGGCGGCCCACTAATTTGTCCGACGCGTTTTCTTCACGCGAACCGGTATCCACGTCGCTTGAAAACGCTATAGAAAAATATCCAGGGAGTAAGACATGCAGCGAACCAGAGCCCCCTTCCGTGCCGACGAGGTCGGCAGCCTCCTGCGTCCGGCCAAGATCAAGGAAGCCCGCAGCCGTCTGGAGAAGGGCGAGATCTCGGCCGACGATCTGCGCAAGGTCGAGGACATGGAGATCGAGAAGGTCGTGCACAAGCAGGCCTCGGTCGGCCTGAAGCTTGCGACCGACGGCGAATTCCGCCGCTCCTGGTGGCATTTCGACTTCCTGGCCAAGCTCACCGGCTGCGAGCTGTTTCATCCCGACGCCGGCATCCAGTTCGCGGGCGTGCAGACCCGGCACGACGCGGTGCGGGTGATCGACAAGCTCGACTTTCCCGACGACCACCCGATGCTGGACCATTTCCGTTTCCTGAAGAAGATCGCCGACCAGGCCCATGTCACCGCCAAGATGACGATTCCGTCGCCCGCGGTGCTGCACTTCCGCGGCGGCCGCAAGTCGATCTCCAAGGACATCTATCCCGATCTCGAGGCCTTCTACGAAGACCTCGGCAAGACCTATCGGAAGGCCGTGAAGGCCTTCTACGACGCTGGCTGCCGCTATCTCCAGTTCGACGACACCGTGTGGGCCTATCTCTGTTCGCAGGAAGAATTGCAGAAGGCGCGCGAGCGCGGCGACAATCCGGACGGCCTCCAGCAGATCTATGCGCGCATCATCAACTACGCGCTGGCCGAAAAGCCCGCCGACATGGTGGTGACGACGCATGTCTGCCGCGGCAATTTCCGCTCGACCTGGATTTCGTCGGGCGGCTATGAGCCCGTTGCCGAAACCATGCTCGCCGGCACCAATTACGACGGCTACTTCCTCGAATACGACAGCGACCGTGCCGGCGGCTTCGAGCCACTGCGCTTCTTGCCCAAGGGCAACAAGGTCGTCGTGGTCGGCGTCATCACGTCGAAGTTCGGTGAGCTCGAGAAGAAGGACGACATCAAGCGCCGCCTGGAAGAGGCCTCCAAGTTCGCGCCGCTGGAGCAACTCGCACTCTCCCCGCAATGCGGATTTGCTTCGACGGAAGAGGGCAACATCCTTTCCGAGGAAGAGCAGTGGGCCAAGCTCGGCCTCGCGGTCGAGATCGCGAAGGAAGTGTGGGGGAACTAAGCCTCGCCACCGGCCTCGCTCATGTCCCGGACGCGCTGCAACGCTCTTGCGTTGCTGCGCAGAGCCGGGACCCATGCTGCTAGACTTGCTCTTCGGAGATATTGACCCCGGCTCTGCAGCGCACCGCTGAAGAGGCGCTGCACTGCGTCCGGGGCACGGGAGCATCATTTCTCCGCAAGATAGCCCCGCTCGACCACCCACCTGCTCATTCTTCGTGGCCGACTCCACCTCAGCCCGCACCGGCGTCATCATCTGCTGAACCTCCCGACCTGGCGCGCCGCATGGCGCGGAGAGTTCGCGCCTCCGTCGTCGAGCACAACCTGGTCGTGGCGCAACCTGGGCGGGCGCAGTCGCGTCGGCAAAGCGGATAGGGACCACGCGCGACGGGCCCCGATCCGCTATTCCCTGAGTGGGCAGAATTTGCTAGGACGCAGGTCCCAATCTTCCTGCCCACCGCGTCCCACTCCATGAAGAACGACGAAATCCTGAGCCAGATCACGGAGTTCTGCCGCAAGGCGGACATGGCGGAATCGACGTTCGGCCGGCGCGCGGTGAACGATGGGAAGCTGGTGCAGCGTCTGCGCGAGGGAAAGCGCATCACCATCGATACGCTGGAGCGGATCCAGGCCTATATGGCGGCATCGATGGCTGGCGGCGTGCCGCCGCCGCGGGGGCTTCAGGTGCCGCCCGAAAAGCGCGACCCGCGCGGCAATTTCCGCTTCTTCGAGAACCGCCAGAAATACCTGCTGTTCGTCCATACCTGCAGCGAGAAGCGGGTGGTCGCCGACAGGGTCGCGCTGGAGCTTGCCTCGATCCATCCGCGCCCGCCGGCGCTGCGCATGTTCGACGCCGGCGTCGGCGACGGCACAGTGCTGGCGCGGGTGCTGCGTGCGACCCACCAGCGCTTTCCCCACATGCCGTTCTACGTCGCCGGCAAGGAGCTCAGCCTCGAGGACCTGCGCCTGACGCTGGAGAAGGTGCCGGATCGCATTTTCGAGCATCCGGCGTCGGTGTTCGTCTTCACCAACATGTTCTACTCGGAGGCGCCCTGGCTCACGCCGGCATCGCCCGCGGCGGCGGCTGCAACCGTCTGGCACGAGGTCCCGCTGCGGGGCGCCTCATCCGGCGAGTTCGAGCAGCAGATCGCGGAGCTGAGGCCGTTCTTGGAGCAGAACTGGCGCGCCGCGATCAGCCCGCGCACCGCCATGCCGCTGTATGAACGGCCCGTCGTCTTGGTGCTGTATCGCGAGGACCACAGGTTCCTGCTGGATTCGACCATTCCGCGGCCGGGCCAGACCGAAGCCAATTTCGACCTTGTCATCGCCTCCCAGCCCTACCGGGCCCTGTCCTCGGTCAATTTCCGGGCCAAGCGGATCATCGCACCCCTGGCGCGGGCGCTTCGGCCGGGAGGGCGGCTGATCGGTATCCACTCCCATGGCCAGGATCCGGGCATGGAAATGATCCAGGCGATCTGGCCGGGAGAAAATCCTTTCTCGGTCAGCCGTCATGAGCTACTGCGTGCGGTTAAGTATGAACTTGGATCGGTGGGCCGCGACTTAAATTTTAATGCTTACGCGGATAACCGTTCGATCTTCAGGTATGATATGGAAGCGCTGCCCAACGAGGTAACCGGTACGATCGGAACCTCGACGGCCTTTGCAGCGTGGAATGCGGCGGTGTATGTCGCTCAGATTGAGGACGACCGGTTGACAGAAATGACTCAAAACGGCCGCACTCTGGATGCCGCCAGGGACGTGCTGCGAAAGTACAATGGGCTCTGGTTTCTCGACGAATCCTACGTCATCTCGCGCCGGCGTGATTGACACCATCCACAGGTAAACATCGCAAACGCCCGCCGTTTAGCGGCGGAACAAGGGGTTACTGATGCGCGCGTCCTATCTCTTCACCAGCGAGTCCGTGTCCGAGGGTCATCCGGACAAGGTCTGCGACCGGATTTCCGACGAGATCGTCGATCTGTTCTACCGCGAAGGGCCCAAGGCCGGCATCGACCCCTGGCAGATCCGCGCAGCCTGCGAGACGCTCGCGACCACCAACAAGGTGGTGATCGCCGGCGAGACCCGCGGTCCGAAGTCGGTGACCAACGAGCAGATCGAAGGCGTCGTCCGCGGCGCCATCAAGGACATCGGCTATGAGCAGGAAGGCTTCCACTGGAAGACCTGCGATATCGAGATCCTGCTGCATCCGCAGTCGGCCGACATCGCCCAGGGCGTCGATGCGCTGCAGCCGGGTGAAGTGAAGGAAGAGGGCGCGGGCGACCAGGGCATCATGTTCGGCTACGCCACCAACGAGACGCCCGACCTGATGCCGGCGCCGATCTTCTACGCCCACAAGATCCTGCGCCTGATCTCCGAAGCCCGCCACTC
Organism: Bradyrhizobium sp. SHOUNA76; assembly: GCF_023006445.1. Classification (NCBI taxonomy): domain Bacteria; kingdom Pseudomonadati; phylum Pseudomonadota; class Alphaproteobacteria; order Hyphomicrobiales; family Nitrobacteraceae; genus Bradyrhizobium; species Bradyrhizobium sp. SHOUNA76. The sequence continues at coordinate 11,208 of NZ_JALBHA010000024.1, read as the reverse complement.
CGGCAAGGAGAAGGTGCTCGGTCCGGACTCCAAGAGCCAGGTTACCGTGCAGTACGAGAACGGCAAGCCGGTCGGCGTGCGCGAGATCGTGGTCTCGCATCAGCACCTGGTCGAGGACCTCACGTCCAAGCAGATTCGCGACATCGTCGAGCCCTATGTGCGCGAGGCGCTGCCGAAGGACTGGATCACGCCGAAGACGATCTGGCACATCAACCCGACCGGCAAGTTCTTCATCGGCGGTCCCGACGGCGACTCCGGCCTGACCGGCCGCAAGATCATCGTCGACACCTACGGCGGCGCGGCCCCGCATGGCGGCGGCGCGTTCTCCGGCAAGGATCCGACCAAGGTCGACCGCTCGGCGGCTTATGCTGCGCGCTACGTCGCCAAGAACATCGTTGCCGCCGGTCTCGCCGACCGCTGCACGCTCCAGCTTGCCTACGCCATCGGCGTGGCGCGTCCGCTGTCGATCTACATCGACACCCACGGCACCGGTAAGGTTTCGGAGGACCAGCTCGAGAAGGCAGCCGCCAAGGCGATGGATCTGACGCCCCGCGGCATCCGCAGCCATCTCGACCTCAACCGCCCGATCTACGCGCGCACCTCGGCCTACGGCCATTTCGGCCGCACGCCCGACAACGAGGGCGGCTTCTCCTGGGAGAAGACCGATCTCGTCGAGCAGCTCAAGCGCGCGCTCTGATTCACTTGCGTCATTCCGGGGCGCCGCGACAGCGGCGAACCCGGAATCTCGAACTGCTGGATTCCGGGTTCGCTCGTTTCACGAGCGCCCCGGAATGACCAGCCAAACAAACAGGAACCCCCTATGAACGCGAAGCCCGGCTTCACCGATTACATCGTCAAGGACATTTCGCTCGCCGATTTCGGCCGCAAGGAACTCTCGCTGGCCGAGACCGAGATGCCCGGCCTGATGGCCACCCGCGAAGAGTACGGCCCGAAGCGGCCGCTGAAAGGCGCACGTATCGCCGGCTCGCTGCACATGACGATCCAGACCGGCGTGCTGATCGAGACGCTCGCAGCGCTCGGCGCCGACATTCGCTGGGTCTCCTGCAACATCTATTCGACGCAGGATCACGCTGCCGCCGCGATCGCGGCTGCCGGCATTCCCGTCTTCGCCGTCAAGGGCGAGACGCTCGCCGAGTACTGGGACTACACCGCAAAACTGTTCGACTGGCACGGCGGCGGTCACCCGAACATGATCCTCGATGACGGCGGCGACGCCACCATGTACGTCCATCTGGGTCTGCGCGCTGAGAATGGCGACACCGCCTTCCTCGACAAGCCCGGCTCCGAGGAAGAGGAAGTCTTCTTCGCGCTTCTGAAGAAGCAGCTCAAGGAAAAGCCGAAGGGCTACTTCGCCGAGATCGCCAAGAGCATCAAGGGCGTTTCCGAAGAGACCACCACGGGCGTGCATCGTCTCTATGACATGCAGAAGGCCGGCACGCTGCTGTGGCCCGCGATCAACGTCAACGACAGCGTCACCAAGTCGAAGTTCGACAACCTCTATGGCTGCCGTGAATCGCTGGTCGACGGCATCCGCCGCGGCACCGACGTGATGATGTCGGGCAAGGTCGCGATGGTCGCCGGCTTCGGCGACGTCGGCAAGGGCTCGGCCGCCTCGCTGCGCCAGGCCGGCTGCCGCGTCATGGTGTCGGAAGTCGATCCGATCTGCGCGCTCCAGGCCGCGATGGAAGGCTACGAAGTCGTGACCATGGAAGACGCAGCTCCTCGCGCCGACATCTTCGTCACCGCGACCGGCAACAAGGACATCATCACCATCGAGCACATGCGCGCGATGAAGGATCGCGCCATCGTCTGCAACATCGGTCACTTCGACAACGAGATCCAGATCGCAGGTCTGCGTAACCTGAAGTGGACCAACATCAAGCCGCAGGTCGACGAGATCGAGTTCCCCGACAAGCACCGCATCATCATGCTGTCGGAAGGTCGCCTCGTGAACCTCGGCAACGCGATGGGCCATCCGTCCTTCGTGATGTCGGCGTCCTTCACCAACCAGACGCTGGCGCAGATCGAGCTGTTCGCCAACAACAAGGACGGCAAGTACAAGAAGGAAGTCTACGTGCTGCCGAAGTCGCTCGACGAGAAGGTCGCGCGCCTGCACCTCGCCAAGATCGGCGTCAAGCTCACCGAGCTGCGCAAGGACCAGGCCGACTATATCGGCGTGAAGCAGGAAGGCCCGTATAAGAGCGACCACTACCGCTACTGATCGTCTGGTCCGATCGATCATCGACGCGAAGCCCCGGAGCGATCCGGGGCTTCATTATTTCGGCATATGGAGTTCAACTCGCTTTGCAGTTGCTGAACGGCTGATTGCCAATTGACGGCCAGCAGTGACGGGCGGACAATCCTCCTCGCCGGAGGAAACCATGCAACAAGAACATTTCGACGTGCTGATCGTCGGTGCCGGCCTGTCAGGCATCGGCGCGGGCTATCACTTGCAGGCCAAGTGCCCCGGCAAGAGTTACGTCATCCTGGAGGGCCGCGACTGCATCGGCGGCACCTGGGATCTGTTCCGCTATCCCGGCATCCGCTCCGACAGCGACATGTTCACGCTCGGCTATTCGTTCAAGCCGTGGACCGATTCGAAGGCGATCGCCGACGGGCCGCAGATCCTGAACTATGTGCGCGAGACCGCTAGCGAGAACGGCATCGACAGGCACATCCGCTTTCACCACCGCGTTAAACGCGCGGCGTGGTCGACACCGGATGCGCGCTGGACAGTGGAAGCGGAGCGCATCACGGGCGAGGGCGCGACCGAGCTCGTGCGCTTCACCTGCAATTTTCTGTTCATGTGCTCGGGCTACTACAAATACGAGGCGGGCTACACGCCGGAGTTCAAGGGCGGCGCTGATTTCGCGGGTCGCATCGTGCATCCGCAGAAATGGACCGAGGATATCGACTATGCGGGCAAGCGCGTGGTCGTGATCGGCTCGGGCGCGACCGCGGTGACGCTGGTGCCGGAGCTGGCCAAGAAGGCGGCGCAGGTCACCATGCTGCAGCGCTCGCCGACCTATGTCGTATCGCGTCCGGCGCAGGATCCCGTCGCCAACAAGCTGCGCCGCAATCTGCCGACGCGGCTTGCCTATCATGTCATCCGTTGGCGCAACGTGATGTGGGGGATGTTCTTCTTCCAGCTCAGCCGGCGCCGGCCGGACAAGGTGAAGAACCTGATCCTCGGCGGCGTCCGCATGGCGCTCGGCCCCGATTACGACGTCGCGACCCATTTCACCCCGCGCTACAATCCCTGGGACCAGCGGCTGTGTCTCGTGCCCGACGGCGATCTCTTCAAGGCGATCCGCGAGCAGCGCGCGTCGGTCGTCACCAGCGAGATCGACACGTTTACGCGCGACGGCATCCGCCTGAAGGACGGAAGCGAGCTTGCCGCCGACATCATCGTCACCGCGACCGGGCTGGTGCTCCAGGTCGTCGGCGGTCTCGAGGTCAGTGTCGACGGCCGCGCCGTGGATTTCGCCAATACGTTGACCTACAAGGGCATGATGTATGCCGACGTGCCCAACATGGCTTCGGCCTTCGGCTACACCAACGCGTCCTGGACGCTGAAATGCGATCTCACCTGCGAATATGTCTGCCGGCTCATCAACTACATGGACCGGCATAATTTCCGCCAGTGCATGCCGCACAATGACGACCCCGAGATCACCGCGCAGCCGTCGCTCGATTTCACCTCGGGCTATGTGCAGCGCTCGGTCGCCAAGATGCCGAAACAGGGCTCGAAGCAGCCGTGGCGGCTGTACCAGAACTACGCGCTCGACATCGTCACCTTGCGCTTCGGCCGGATCGACGATGGCGTGATGCGATATTCCTGATCACCCCGTCGGCAATGCGTTGTTTTGCGTATACGGCCGCCGGGCTGAATCGGCCAAGCTGGCGGACGGTTAACGCCGGATTTACGGATGAGTCCTAGCCTGTCTCGGCCGGGGTGACTCGCAAGGCCGAGGTAAGCCCAATGGAAGCCCAGAGAATCGCAGTCGACGCCGTCGTCGCCCTGACCGATTGCGACCGCGATGCCGTCAGCGCCTTCATCCGCCGTCTCTATCTCGCCGGCGTCACCGACCCCAAGCGCCTGACTTTCAAGGGCCTCCAGGCGTTGTCCCGGGCCTGATTTGGCTCGGTCCCGATCCGGGCTCGGCCCCGACTCCGTCCCCGCGCTCTCGCCAGTGTGAACCTCAACCTGGCGGTGAATATCTTGCCGCTCAGGCCGGTGCAGAGTAGATGACGTCCCCGGCTGGGTTCACTGGGGAACGGGGGAATGTTGAAACAGCTTTTTGCGCCGCAACTCGTCATTCTGTATGTGCTGGCGGCCTCGACCATTTACGTTCACTTCCGCGGCAAGCAGCGGCTGCGCTTCGCGCGCCAGCTCGGCGATCACTCGACCTATCTCGCACCCTACAACGTGCTGATGTATGCGGGCTCGGCCGTGCCCAACAAGCCGGTGATCTCGGTCGAGCAGTTTCCCGAGCTGAAGCCGCTAAGCGAGAACTGGGAAACCATCCGAGACGAGGCTGTGCGTCTGTTTGACGAAGGATTCATTCGCGCAGCCGCCAAGAACAACGACTGGGGCTTCTATTCCTTCTTCAAGAGCGGCTGGAAGCGGTTTTACCTGAAATGGTACGACGACTTCCTGCCGTCGGCGAACACGCTGTGTCCGAAGACGGTAGAGCTGCTCAAGTCGATCCCGATCGTACACGGCGCGATGTTCGCGATGCTGCCGCCGGGCGGCAAGTTGGGCGCGCACCGCGATCCCTTCGCAGGATCGCTGCGCTACCATCTCGGCCTGGTCACGCCGAATTCGAACAAGTGCCGGATCCTGGTCGACGGCGTCGAGTGCGTCTGGCGCGACGGCGAGGCCTTCATGTTCGACGAGACCTTCATCCACAGCGCGGAGAATGCGACCGATGTCAACCGCATCATCCTGTTCTGCGATGTCGAGCGCCCGATGAAGTTCGGCTTCATGACCGCGATCAACCGCTGGGTCAGCCACCACATCGTCAAGGCGTCCGCGACTCAGAACGTCGATGGCGAGAATGTCGGCGTGCTCAACAAGGTGTTCGGCAAGCTCTATGAGATCCATCTCGCCAGCCGCAAGGTCAAGGAGTGGAATCGCAACGTCTACTACACGCTGAAATACTCCCTGACGGCGCTGATCCTCGGCCTCATCGTGTGGTCGGCGTTGAGGTGATGGAGGTGCGCAGGGCGGATTAGCGAAGCGTAATCCGCCACCGCGCTGCGTTGGTGTTGCCGATCGCAGCGAAGCACGCTGTCAGCACCGTCTAGTGACGGTGTTTGTGCCCTGCTGAGCTATCAGGCGGCTGATAGCCTCGCAGCTCTGCGTATTTTTGCATCTGGCTCTGATTGAGCAAGGCAGCGGTCGACAGATGATACTTGAGGTGGCTCTCGCGAAGCCGACCCTGCGTTTCCGAAATGGCAACGAGGCTCGCCTTGAGCGATTCCGGCGTCACTGCACGGGCGGAGAATAGGTTGTCCAGCTCCCTCTCTTGCTCGACGAGCTTGTTACCGAGGGGGACCGTCTCTTGCTTCATCGAATCGAACAGGCGCTGCACCTCGGCACGTTGATCCGCGGTCAGGTCGAGGCGATCACCGAGCTCGAGAACGTGACTGGGACCGGGATATCCATTGAGTTCAGCGGCAAGCGCCAGGCCCATACCGCGTCCGGTCTGGAGATCGTCGACCTGCTGGTGCGATAGCGCCTTGATGGGACGCTGCTCGAGGCCGGCATAGGGCTTGCTGGACTGCGCGCTGGCGGCGTTGCAGGTGACGACAAGCGTTGCCGCAAGCAGGAGAAGGCGTCTCATGAGTCTGGCTCCATGAAATCAGGCCGGCTAGTCGATCGATCTCGACCGGAACTCTCGTGGTCCATCTTGCTGGATGGTCTCTCCCATGGCAACTAAGCTCGCCGTGATCGAGTAGCCGAAGATGGAGCAAGTGATGGTCCTCTTGCCGACCGCCGACAGCGAGACGAAGCAGTTCTTCCTCGCCTGGCTGGAAACCTTCGCGGGCTATGTCCGCGAGGTCGACTACGCCTCGGCGCGGCCGCTCTTTCATCCTGACGTGCTGGCCTTCGGCACGCACAACGATGTCATTCCGGGCCTCGATCAATGGGTCTCGACGCAGTGGGACAACGTCTGGCCGAAGACGACGGACTTCCGTTTCGTGCTCGATCAGACCTCGGTCTTGGCATCCCGCGACGGCACGATGGCAACGGTGATCGCGCCGTGGACAAGCACGGGCTATCATCAAGATGGCAGTGCGTTTCCTCGCCCAGGACGCGCGACGATGGTGTTTTCAAGAGAGGGCGATAATTGGCTGTGCGTGCATTCGCACATGTCGCTCAATCGTAGTGTGCCGCAGACAAGCCACGCCAACCGGCCGGTGAAGGCCTGGTAGGGTGTAGGGCGGATTAGCGAAGCGTAATCCGCCGTACGGTCGAGCAACAATCGACGTCACCGATTGCCGCGCGAAGGTGGCGGATTACGCTATCGCTAATCCGCCCTACGTTCGCACTTACTCCGGCTGGCCGATGCTCACCTTCAGCGTGCCGACGCCGTCGACGCCGCATTCGAGCTTGTCGCCGGGCTGGAGTTGGGACACGCCGGCCGGCGTGCCCGTCATGATGATGTCGCCGGCGGCGAGCTTCACCTGTTGCGATAGCTGCCAGATGATCTCGGGCACGTTCCAGATCAGCTCGGTGAGGTCGCCCTTCTGGGCTTCCTTGCCGTTGACGGTGAGCCAGATCTTGCCCTTCGAGGGATGGCCGATCTTCGCGGCGGGCTGCACCGCGGAGCAGGGCGCGGAATAGTCGAACGATTTGCCGACCTCCCACGGACGCTCCTTCTTGCGCGAGGCGATCTGGAGGTCTCGGCGGGTGAGGTCGATGCCGACGGCGTAGCCATAGACGTGGTCGAGCGCCTTGTCGGCGGCGATGTTCAGCCCGCCGCTCTTCATCGCGACGATCAGCTCGACCTCGTGATGCAGATCCTTGGTCAGCGGCGGATAGGGGATGGTGGCGCCGTCGGGCACCAGCATGTCGGCATGCTTGGCGAAGAAGAACGGCGGGGCGCGCTCGTCATTGCCCATCTCGCGGATGTGCTCGAGATAGTTGCGGCCGACGCACCAGATGCGGCGCACCGGATAACGGCCGGCCTCGCCGACGACGGGAAGCGATGGCTGCGATGGAAGCGGAATGACGTAGGAGGCGGCGTTCATGTGGGTCTCGCGGCTCTTGAGGTTGACAGGGAATTCTAGGCGGTTGCGCTGATCGGCGCCAGTGCGCCGGAATCGTGATGCTGCAGGCGGAAGAACGAGGCGTAGCGGCCGCCGCGGCGGAGCAACTCGTCGTGCCGGCCCTGCTCGACGATCTCGCCGCCCTCGACCACCAGGATGGCGTCGGCGTGCATGATAGTGTGCAGGCGATGCGCGATCACGATGGTGGTGCGGTTCCGGCACAGATGCTCGATCGCCTCCTGCACCTGCCGCTCGGATTCCGAATCGAGCGCGGCGGTGGCTTCGTCGAGCAGGATGACCGGCGCGTTCTTGATCAGCGCGCGTGCCACTGCGATGCGCTGGCGCTGGCCGCCGGACAGCTGCGTGCCGTGCTCGCCGACCGGCGTGTCGTAGCCGAGCGGGAAGCCCATGATGAAATCATGCGCGCAGGCGGCCTTCGCCGCCTCGATGATCTCGTCCTCGCTCGCGCCCGGCTTGCCGAAGGCGATGTTGCTGCGGATGGTGTCGCGGAACAGATAGACATCCTGGCCGACATAGGCGGTCTGCGCCCGCAGCGACTTTCGCGAGACCGAAGAGATCGACTGGCCGTCGATCACGATGTCGCCTTGCGTCACCTCGTGGAAGCGCAGCAGCAGCGCCAGCACGGTCGACTTGCCGCCGCCGGAGGGCCCGACCAGCGCGGTGACCTTGCCGGGCTCGGCGACGAAGCTCATGCGGTTGAGGACGGTCTCATTGGCGCGATAGGAAAAGCTGACATCGCGCAGCTCGATGCGAGCATCGGAGAGCTTGAGCGCCGGCTTGTCGTCGTCGGAACGCTCGCTGGCCGGGCTGTCGACGACCTCGAGCAGCATGCGCGCGCCGACCAGCTGGCTGTTCAAATCAATGTTGAGCCGCGCCAGCCGCTTGGCCGGCTCGGTCGCCATCAGGAACGCCGTCATGAAGGAGAAGAACGCGCCGGGCGTGGCGTTGAGCGCGACCACACTGTAGCCGCCGTACATCAGGCAGCCCGCGACCGCGAAACCGCCGAGCATTTCCATCAGCGGGTTGGAGCGGTTGGCGACGCGCGCCATCTTGTTGGCGTTGCGCTCGACGATCGCGATGTTCTCGTCGATGCGCTTCTGCATCGTGTCTTCGAGTGTGAACGCTTTGACGGTGCGGATGCCCTGAAGCGATTCCTGCATCGTCTCCATGATGTCGGCAGTGCCGGTGAACTGGTTGAAGGCGAGGCCCTTGATGCGCTTGACCAGCTTGCGAAGCACCAGCATCGCCGGCGGCACCACGACGAGGCCGATGAACGACATCACGGGGTCCTGCCACACCATCACCCCGATCATGGCGAGCAGCATCAACAGATCGCGCCCGATGGCGTTGACCAGCATGTTGAGCACGTCGGTGATCGACTTGGCGCCGGCCGTCAGCCGCGCCAGGAATTCGGAGGAATGCCGCTCGGAGAAGAAGCCGACGCTCTCGCGCATCAGCTTGGCGAACAGCTGGCGCTGGTTGGTGGCGAGGATGGCGTTCGAGATCTTGGTCAGGATCACCATGTGGCCGTAGGTCGCCACGCCCTTGATGAACAGCAGGAGCACCGTGATCCCAGAGAACATCGCGATGCCCGGGATGTTCTTGTCGACGTAGGCCTGGTTGATGACTTGGCCGAGCACATAGGTCGCGCAGGCGGTCGCGCCCGCGGCGACCGCCATCAGCGCGAAGGCGACGAGGTAGCGCCGCCAGTAGACGATGCCCTGTTCGGTGACGAGGCGGCGAATCAGGGTCGCTGCCGCATAGGGATCGTCGGTGATTTTCTTTGGAAACTGGGCCATCCGGTGTCCATTGACGGCGCAGGACAAAGCCTGCCCGCGCGTCAGGGATCGATGGGCCTCTGTGCCCGCTCAAGCGGGGTTTTTCAAGCCCAATTAAGGGCTTGCGTCGGAAGGGAATCTAGGCCGACGCGGCCTGGCGGAGCTCGCCATGGCGCTCGTGGAACAGCTTGTCCTCCCACGCCAAAGCGTGGGCTGCGATCGTCTCGAGGTCCTCGTATTGCGGCCTCCAGTCGAGCAGGCTGCGGATGCGGCTGGTGTCGGCGACCATGGTCATAATGTCGCCCGGCCGGCGCGGGGCGTATTGCACGGCGAAACTGCGGCCCGAAACCCGGCGCACGGCGTCGATGGTCTCCAGCACCGAATAGCCGCGGCTATAGCCGCAATTGAGCGTTGTCGAGGCGCCGCCATTGCGCAAGTACGCAAGGGCCGAGCGGTGCGCCTGCGAGAGGTCCGTGACGTGGATGAAGTCGCGGATGCAGCTTCCGTCCGGGGTCGGATAGTCGGTGCCGAACACGTCGATCTTGGCGCGCTGGCCGGTTGCGGCTTCCACCGCGATCTTGAGCAGATGCGTGGCGCCCACGGTGGCGAGCCCAATGCGGGCCTGCGGATCGGCGCCGGCGACGTTGAAATAGCGCAAGGTGACATACTGCATGCCGTAGGCGGCGGCGACGTCGTGCAGCATGATCTCGGTCATCAGCTTCGACGAGCCATAGGGCGAGAGCGGCCGCGTCGGCGCGTGCTCGGGCACCGGCACCTGGTCCGGATTGCCGTAGACGGCGGCGGTCGAGGAGAAGATGAAGCGATTGATGCCGCGCTTGACTGCGACGTTGAGCAGGTTGCGCGCGGTCATGAAGTTGTTGCGGTAGTAACCGAGCGGATCGCGCATCGAATCCGGCACGACGACGGAGCCTGCGAAATGGATGATGCTCTCGATGTTGTGCTGGGCGATCACGCCCTCGAGCAGGTTCTCGTCGCCGGCATCGCCAATGAACAGCGGCACGCCCTCGGGCAGATAGGCGGAGAAACCGGTCGAGAGATCATCGATCACGACGACGTCCTCGCCGGCTTCCGCCAGCGCCAGGACCGTGTGACTTCCGATATAACCGGCGCCGCCGGTGACTAGCACAGTCATGATCTCACCCGTCTTCGATCAACGCGCAAAGCTAGCGCTTGCGTGGTGAAGAGGGGGTATCGGCGCGGCTGAACTGGTCACTATGCTTAATGTTGCGTATAGGGGACCTTCGAAACGGAGCGTGACGTGGCGAATTTCCCCGGCGATCTCGAAGTGGTCGTGCCAAATCTGCACAGGCGCTATTCCGGGGTCACTGCGACCAACCGGATGGTGGCGCCGCGACTGGCGAAACTGTACCGCGCCGCCTGGTTCGGATCCGATGCGCCGGCGGGGATTGCGCGCCTGACCGTCGCCGATTTCCTGAAGCTATGGCGCCGCAAGGCGCCCTTGATCTGGCACGCGCGGCGCAACAACGAGATGATCGCAGGCGTTGCGCTACGCGCGCTCGGCTGGCCGTTGAAACTCGTGTTCACCTCGGCGGCGCAGCGGCACCACAGCTGGATCACGCGCTGGCTGATCCGGCGCATGGACGCGATCATCGCGACGTCGGATATCTCGGCATCGTTCCTGAAGGTGAAGGCGACTGTCATCCCGCACGGCGTCGACACCGACGTCTATGCGCCGCCGACAGATCGCGCCGCGGCGTTCGCGGAAGCCGCGCTGCCGGGCCGCTACGCCATCGGGTGCTTCGGTCGCGTGCGGGCGCAGAAGGGCACCGATGTGTTCGTCGATGCGATGTGCCGGTTGCTGCCGCGCTATCCGGAATTCACCGCTGTCATCGTTGGTCAGGTCACGGCCGAGCAGACAGTTTTCGCCAATGACCTGAAGAAGCGGATCGAGGCCGCCGGCCTGCAATCTCGCATCGTCATCACCGGCGAACTGCCGATCGAAGCGGTGCAGCGCTGGTACCAGCGACTGACGATCTACGCCTTCACTTCACGCAATGAAGGCTTTGGCCTGACGCTGATCGAGGCGATGGCGGCGGGCAGCGCGCTCGTCGCCGCGCGCGCCGGCGCG
>NZ_JALBHA010000249.1:0-8991 GCF_023006445.1 Bradyrhizobium sp. SHOUNA76 | reverse complement strand
CTTCGCCGCCGCAGAGCTGCCGCCCTGTTTGCGAGGCGACGTCGCGGCCTGATGGCTTGCGGCCGCCTCACTCTTTTCGAGATCGGCGCGGCGCTGCTCGGCGTCCTGAAGTGCCGACAGGACGGCACGCAACGAGGTGACGCATTGCTCGATCTTCTCGTTGTTCTCGTCGATGGCGCGGGACAGCACCTCGAACTGCGCCTCCAGATCCATCTGCCGCGCGATGCCGGCGCGGGCGAGGTCGTCGCGCCCGTCGGTGATCGCCCCTTCGATCTTGGGCGCGAGATCGGTCATCTCGCGTTCGATCTCGGTGCGGCGCGCGTTGAGGCGGTATTCCTCGGCACGCGCAGCGCCGAGCGCATCGCGCGCCTCGCTTTCGGCGCGCTCGATCTCGCGGATGGCCTGTCCGACCACCCCAAGCTTGTTCTTGCCTTCAGCCTGCTCGATCGCGTCATAGGCGATCCCGGCGATCAGGCGCCCGACCCGTGACAGGAAATTTTCGGGAGCGGCAGCGATGGTATCCATAGCGTTCTCCTCCTCTGGCAGAGTGTTCGGCGTAACGCCGTAGTGAACTTCGAAACCGTCATCGGTGCGGATCAGGCGCGCGGGCACGCTTTGCCCCCAGCCCTTGGCATAGCCGGCATAGTCGAACGGCACTCTGAAGCGCCCTTGCACGGTCGCAATCGAAATGGTGGCCGGGCCCTTGATCTTGGCGAGCTTGTCGTCGAGCGGCAGACGACGGCCCTGCGCTGCGCGATATTCGGTGCGGTCACGCAGGCCCAGCGTCACCAGGCGCGACGGCAGCGCGGTCTGTTTGCGGATCGGGTCATAGGCGTGGGCATGCAGCAGCACGACGTTGGAGCCGACATTGTGGCTCCGTGCGACCTCATCGAGGATCTCCATCATGCGGTCATATGCCCTGAACGTCGCCTCCAGCGCGGCCTTGGCGGCCGGATCAGGGGCAAGCCTGTAACGCAGCGCGGACGGCGCGTTTCGGGGCGACTGGCTCATCGAAAGCACTAAAGCACCATATTGGTGCTTTAGGAAGCGGAGATGCGATCACGTTCCACTGATCCTTTTTGCACTCTATCCATTCGTCGCGGTGGTCGGGCAGCGCGTTCAAGCCGGGCTGTTCACCCCTAGATCACGGCCTATCAAGACTTCTTGCACGCGCGGGTTGCACTTTGAGACGAAATGCAGGGAGCGTACGGCAACGACCTCACCTGCCACGTCCCTGATCCACAGCCTGTCCGCAGCATATCCACAGGGCCGATATCGCGGATTGCTCAGCGGGTCGGGCGACTTGCTGCGCACAAACCCACAGGCTGCTGCGTTCAACCGCCGGCCTGATCGAACACGCTGCGGCAGGCTTCGCTCAGGCTCGAGCGGTTGCGCCGCAGGCACGCCGTGATGGCGCGGACGTTGGGGATTTCGCCGGCGCAGAGCCGGTAGACGTCTGGCGTGCAGGCCCGGCGCTGTTCGGCTGTCCCTTGCGCGTGGGCGGCGGAGGCGAACAATGTGAGGAAGAGCCCAACCGTCGAGGCGCGGCGCGCCCGGCTCTTCACACCCGCAAACCGCAAGAACCTCGCCTTCATGACCAGTCTCCTGTCTGCCCTGCCTGCTCCGGCCTGCATTGGTCGGTGTGCGAAGGGGTAGGAGAAATAAACCGCTCAGGATGTGATCTCTTTCACACTGCCGGCGCAGCGGAGGAACCTAGGGTCCCCGGGGGATCTTAGAAAATCGCTAACCAATTGGGACCCGATCGCCGGATCGTTAAAATGCGAACGATCGGATCAATCGGGTAACAAGCCGGCTTTGCGACATTGCGCCATCCGCGTTCTGCGAGGGTGCGATGAGAAGCGAAGCCGAATTCAATTTGCTGCTGGATGCCGTCCGGGACGCCATGGTCATTGAAGATTTCGCTGCCGCGCCGGAGGAGGAGTTCGTGCTCCGCTCGCGGAGTTTTGACGCGATGCCCAATGCGGCCAATGACAATGAGGGCGCCTGGCCTCTCCTGCCGTTTCCCGACGGCTGGTACGCGGCCTGCTGAAGGCTGCTTCGCCGTTGATCGCAGCGCCCGCGGGCGTGTTGCTAAAGGGCTTAAGCCCGGCGCGGCAACGATCAGCTCTTGACGCGATCCTCGCCATCCTGCGTCGCCCGGTCGGGTGCGGACGATGGAAAGATGCTGTCATAGATCGCGCGGGCCTCACGGATGAGGCGAGCCCGCTCAAGCTCGGTTTTCGGGACAAATCGGACGATATCGCCCACGGGTTGCTCCAGCGCTCGTTGATGAAAGTCGCATCACGTCGCAGATGCGAACTCTATGCCAGCGGGCGTGAATCGGGCGTTTCCAGCACGCCCCGGGCAACCCCGGTGACCGGGCCGCCCCGCACCTTGGCGGACGCCGCACAGGATCGGCGGAACCTGCGTCGAGATCGAATTTTGCTGAAAGATCAGGGATTTGTAATGGAGGCCACGACCAGAATTGAACTGGTGTACACGGTTTTGCAGACCGTTGCGTAACCACTCCGCCACGTGGCCCCGTAAGGGCGGAGCAATATAGGGGATGCAGGGTTTAGGCAACCGCCTTCGTCCGACTTTCCCGACGACTTTCAGCAGCTTGATGCCCGGCTTGCAGCGCTAGACCTTCGCCCCGCCCGGCCCGCCGAGATAACGGCCGAGAATCTCCTCGGTCGTGCCGGCCGCCATAATCCGCCCCTGCTCCAGCAGGATCGCCCGGTTGCAGGTGCTCTTGATCAGCTCGACGTCGTGCGAGGCGAGCACCAGGATGCCGGCACGGGCGACGATCTCATCCAACCGCTGCCGCGCCTTCTTGCGGAATTGCTGGTCGCCGACGCCGATCCATTCGTCGAGCAGCACGATCTCGCCCTCGACCGCGGTTGCGACCGCGAAGATCAGGCGCAGCATCATGCCGCTGGAATAGGTGCGCAGCGGCAGGTCGAGCCGGTCGCCGAGCTCGCTGAACTCGGCGATCTCCGCGCGCCGTGCATCGATCTCGGCGCGCCGCGCGCCGATCACGAGGCCGCGCCGCATGATGTTCTCGTAGCCGGTTGCTTCCTCGTCGAAGCCGGCCGACAGATCGAACAGCGACAGGCAGCGGCCGAGCACGTCAATGCTCCCCGCCGTCGGATGATAGATGCCGGCGAGAACCCGCAGCAGCGTGGTCTTGCCGGCGCCATTGGCGCCGATGATGGCGAGGCGGTCGCCGGCGCGGATGTCGAGGCTGACCTCGTTCAAGGCCTTGATGAGGTGCGAGACCGCCGCCTTCCGCCGCGGCGTCACGGCGCCGACGAACCGGCTGCGCAGCGAACGGTCGCGAAACGACAGCACCGGAAACGTGACCGAGACGTCGCGAAGCACGATGTGGGCCGTGGTGGTCATGCGCGCATCACAGCCAATACGCCACGCGATGGCGGTATCTTGCGTAACAGCCGAGGCCGATGACGGCCACGACGATCGCATAGACCGCCCCCAACAGCCATTGCTCCGCAGAGGTCGGCTGCGACAATAGCGGCCGGCGCACGAGATCGAGCAGCGTCGCAAACGGATTGACCCACGTCAGCCAGTGAAAGGCGGTGCCGCGCACACTGTCCTCGGTCCAGATGATCGGCGTGAGAAAGAAGATGAACTGCAGGCCGCTGACGATCGCCGAACCAATGTCGCGAAAACGCGCGCAGAGCATGCCGAGCGCGACCGCGCCACCGAGCAGCACGAGAAACAGGATCGCAAAGCCGGGCATCACGAGCAGCATGTTCCAGTGCAGCGGCCAGGGCATCACGACATAGAGCAGCACGACGATCACCAGGTGATGCGCGAAGATGAGGACGTTGCGCGCGATCATCTGGAGGACATGAACGATCAGCGGCGCCGGCACCGCCTTGATGAGATGACCGGACGCCACGAAGATGTTGGAGCCCTCCTGGAGCGTCGTGGCGATCAGGGTCCAGACGATCAGGCCGACCGCGAAGGACGGCAGGAAGGCGCCGATGTCCTGCTTGAACAGTGCCGCATAGACCGTGCCGACGCTTGCGATCGTCGCAGCGAGGGTCAGCGTGATCCAGAGCGGGCCGATCACGGTCCGCCGGTAGCGCAGCGAAATGTCCATCAGCGCGAGCGTGCCCCAGCGATCGGGCCGCGCCGCCTGTGTCAGGATTTCCTTCGCCGCGAGCTGAATTCGACTGCCCCTTCGGATGCCGCTCTCCGATGCCGCAACAGGGAAGCGGATAGCGACCGGTTTCGATCGATGACCTCAAAATGCCCGCGCCTCGCGGTGCAATCAACCGTACAGACGAAGTGGGCCGAAGTCAGGCTCGTTTGCGCCGACGGAAGTCGCGCCGGCCCTTCGGCGCAGGTTTGGGCGCCAATTCCGGCATCTCGGCCTGGACCTCGCGGTAGCGTGTCAACAGCCGTTCAAAACTCGCATGCAGCGCGTCGGCGATGTCAGGACGCCGCTCGAGGCCGGCGAGAATCGTCGCCGCGGCCTCGATGGTCGAGAGCCCGTCGCTGCGCGGCTCGCGGCGCAGGCGCCCATAGCGCGAGGGATGCGCCGGGTTGAGGATCACGCGCTGGCACTTGAGCATCCAGGGATTGCGCCACCACAGTGCCTTCGCCTGGCTCCAGGTGCCGTCGAGCAGCACCACGCCTTCGAGCTTGCCCAGGATCGCGCGCTGGTTGTCCGCGACCTCGCCCTTGCGGTTGAGCGCGACGATCTCGCCTTCGGCTTCGAGATCGGCGGCGCGCGCCGAGCCGAGATAGAGCACGGCCCAGCGCGCGGCATTCTCGACCGGCCGCCCCAGCGCCTTGGACAGGCTCGGCCAGGACAGGCCGACCCGCACCGTGGCATCGGCGAAATGCCTGGCGAGCAGGCGCGCGGTGCCGAGCGCCCTGTCCTGTTCCTGCGGGTGTTGCAGGATCAGCAGCGACAATCGGTTTTCAATCGGGGTGACGCTGTCGCAGATGCACAACGGCATCGGCTTCTGGCAATGCGGGCATTCGGGGATCGGCTCGGCAGCAGCCGTGTCTTGCGGGTTCGACATGGGCGCCGCTATACGCTTGATGCGGCCCTTCAACAACCTATTCCGCGGGCGCAGCCAGCGGGCGCCGCGCGGACCGCCGCCGCAGGCGGTCGATCAGCAGGTAGATCACGGGCGTGGTGTAGAGCGTCAGGATCTGCGAGACGAACAGGCCGCCGATGATGGTGATGCCGAGCGGACGGCGCAGCTCCGTGCCGGGGCCGGTCGCCACCACGAGCGGAATGCCGGCGAACAGCGCCGCCATGGTCGTCATCAGGATCGGGCGGAAGCGCGCCTGGCAGGCCTCGAAGATCGCCTCCGCCGAGGACAGGCCGCGCTGGCGTTCGGCGTCGAGCGCAAAATCGACCATCATGATGCCGTTCTTCTTGACGATGCCGATCAAGAGGATGATGCCGACGAAGGCGATCACGGTCAGCGGCGTGTTGGTGAGCTGCAGGGCGAGCAGCGCCCCTAACCCGGCCGAGGGCAGCGTCGAGATGATCGTGAGCGGATGGGCGAGGCTCTCATAGAGCACCCCGAGCACGATATACATCGCCACCAGCGCGCCGAGGATCAGAAGCGGCTGACGGCCGCTGGTCTTGGCGAAGTCTCCGGCATTGCCGTCGAAGCTGCCGCGGATGCCCTCGGGCATGTGCAGCTCCTCAACCGCCTGCTGGATGTTTTGCGTCGCCGCCTGAAGCTGCACGTCCGGCAGCAGGTTGAACGACACCGTCGTCGAGGGGAACGACTGCGAGTGATAGACCGCGAGCGCGGCGAGGCCGCGCGTCGCGTGCACGACGGCCGACAGCGGCACCTGCGCATTGCCTGCGCCCGCGACGAAGATGCGTTCGAGGTTGGAGGGATCGACCTGGAATTTCGGATCGATCTCCAGCACGGTCATGTACTGGTTGCGCTGGGTGTAGATGATCGAGATTTGCCGCTGCGAGAAGGCATTGTTCAGCGCGTTGTCGATGTCCTGAACCCTGACGCCGAGCGCCGAGGCCTTCTGGCGGTCGATCGACAAGGTCAGTTGAAGCCCGCCGGGGTCGCGATCGCTGGAGATGTCGGTGATCCCCTCGACGCTCTCCATGCGCTTGGCGACGATCGGCGCCCACTTCTGCAGCAGACTGAGGTCGGTGCTAGTCAGCGTGTACTGGTAGTCGGAATCGCTCTGCCGCCCGCCGGCACGGACGTCCTGGGCGGCGAACATGAAGAGGCGGATGCCGGGCACGGGGTACAACGCGCGCCTGAGCCGGTCGATCACGACCTGGGTCGAAACGTGTTCGCGCTCCTCCGGCGGCTTCAGGCTGATGAACATGGTGCCGCGGTTCGAGGTCGCTCCCCCCGGCCCGCCTCCGCTGCCAACCGTTGAGCCGATGCCCGCCACAGCCGGATCCTGCATCACGATGTCGGCGAGCCGCTGCTGGAGGCTAAGCATCGACTGGAACGAGATATCCGCCGAGGCGCGCGTCGCCCCGATGACGAAGCCGGAATCATCGGTCGGAAAATAGCCCTTGGGGACCTTGATGTAGAGCGTCACGGTGAGGCCGATGGTGGCGAAGAACACCAGCAGTGTCGCCAGCGGGTAGTCCAGCACGGTGCGCAAGGTTCGGCTGTAGAAGGCGATAATGCGCGACAGCGAGCCCTCGATCAGCCGATCGAACAGGGTCGCCGTGCCGGACGTGGTCTGGCGGATGTAATGGGCGCAGATCATCGGCGTCACCGTGAGCGACACCAGCGTCGAGACCAGGATGGCGAAGGTCAGCGTCAGCGAGAATTCACGCAGCAGGCGGCCGACGATTCCGTCCATGAAGATCAGCGGCGTGAACGCCGCGATCAACGACAGGCTGATCGAGACCACGGTGAAGCCGATCTGCTTGGCGCCCTCCAGCGCCGCCTGGAACGGCCGCATGCCGTGTTCGAGATTGCGGAACATGTTCTCGATCATGACGATGGCGTCGTCGACCACGAAGCCGACGGAGATGGCGAGCGCCATCAGCGACAGATTGTCGATCGAGAAGCCCGCGACCCACATCCCGGCGCAGGTACCGGCCAGCGCCAGCGGGACCGAGATGCCGGCCGCGATCGTCGGCGTCAGCCGCCGCAGGAACACGAACACGACGACCATCACGAGGATGGCGGTTGCCAGCAGCGTCCACTGCATGTCCAGGACGCTGGCGCGGATCGTGCTGGTGCGATCGACCAGGGTGGAAATGTCCACGCCGGCCGGGATCCATTGCTTCAGCTCGGGGATCAGCGCCTTCACGCGGTCGACGGTGTCGATGACGTTGGCATCGCCCTGCTTGGTGATCTGGATCAGCACCGCCGGCTGCTTGTTGAACCAGGCGATCGAGCGGGCGTTGCGGACCGAGTCCTCGATGTCGGCGACGTCGGAGAGCCGGACGAAATTGCCGTTGGAGCTCTTGATGACGATGTCGCGGAACTCTTTCGCCGTGCGCATCTGCTTGTTCAGCGACAGCGTCTCGCTCTGGCGCTCGCCGTTGAAGATGCCGACGGGACCAAGCGGATTGGCGTTGACGATTGCGGTCCGCACGTCGTCGGTGGCGATGCCGGCGTTCGACAGCGCAACGGGATTGAGCTGCACCCGCACGGCCGGCTGGTCGGCGCCGCTGACCGTCACGTCGCCGACGCCGGGCACCTGCGAGATGCGCTGCGCCAGCACCGTATCGGCGACGTCGTAGATCGCGCTCGCCGACAATGTCTTCGAGGTCAGCGCCAGCACGAAGACGGGCGCGCCGGCCGTGTTCGCCTTCCGGAATTTTGGCAGCGTCGGCAGGTCGCTCGGCAGGTCCACCAGCGAGGCGTTGATCGCGGCCTGCACGTCGCGCGCGGCCTTGTCGATATTGCGGCCGATGTCGAACTGGAGCTGGATGTTGGAGACGCCGAGCGACGACGTCGAGGTGATCTGGTTGATGCCGGATATCTCACCTAACCGCCGCTCCAGCGGCGAGGCCACGGTCGCCGCCATCACGGACGGGTCGGCGCCGGGCCGGCTGGCCGAGACGAAGATGGCGGGGAAGTCGACGTTCGGGACCGAGGCGACGGGAAGGAACTGATAAGCGACCGCACCCAGCAGGAATAACCCGATCGACAGCAGCGTGGTCGCGACCGGGCGGCGGATGAAGGGCTCCGAGATCGATGCCATCACTGCATCCCCTCGGTCGCGCCCGCGACCGGCGGGTCGCCGGATTCGGCCGGCGGCATCGCCTGCTCGAGGCGGCGGTTGATGCGGTCGAGCGCGAGGTAGATCACGGGCGTCGTGTAGAGCGTCAGCAGCTGGCTCAGCAGCAGGCCGCCGATGATGGAAATGCCAAGTGGGAAACGCAGCTCGGCGCCGGTGCCGCTCTCGATCGCGAGCGGCAGCGCGCCGAACAGCGCCGCCAGTGTCGTCATCATGATCGGGCGGAAGCGCAACAGACACGCCTGCACGATGGCTTCGTGCGGCGACATACCCCGCCCGCGCTCGGCCTCGAGCGCGAAGTCGATCATCATGATCGCGTTCTTCTTGACGATGCCCATCAACAGGATGATGCCGATCAGGCCGATCACCGAAAGGTCCTGCCTGCACAGCATCAGCGCCAGGATCGCCCCGACGCCGGCCGAGGGCAGCGTCGACAGGATCGTGATCGGGTGGATGTAACTTTCATAGAGAACGCCGAGGACGATGTAGATCGTGATCACGGCGGCGAGCAGCAGCCAGGGCTGGCCGGCGAGCGCCTTGGCGAACTCGGCGGCATCGCCGGCATAGACGCCGACGATGCTGCCCGGCATGTCGATCCGGGTCTCGATCATCTTCACGGCCTCGACGGCATCGCCGAGCGCCGCGCCCGGCGCGAGGTTGAAGCTGAGCGACACCGACGGGAATTGCGCCTGGTGCGAGATCGCGAGCGGTGCCGTCGTGCGCTTCAGCGTCGCCACGGCGGACAGCGGCACCTGG
>NZ_JALBHA010000248.1:0-9005 GCF_023006445.1 Bradyrhizobium sp. SHOUNA76 | reverse complement strand
CCCGGGTCGCGGCCTTCTGCTTCAACTCCTCCGCCTTGGCGCGGGCTTGGTCGGTCTTTGCGTTCGCGAGCGTCTTGTCAGCGAAGGCGAGCTCGGCGTCTGCGCGGGCCTTCTGCTGTTCGAGCTTGCGCAGCGATGCGGGGAGCGAGGCGGCTTCCTTCGCGGCCGCTGATGCGGCCTTCTTGGCCTCGTCAGCGACTCGAATCGCCTCGTCGGCTTCGACGGAGACCTTGTCGACACGGCCCGGCGCCGCCGCGATGGCTTCGCGCTTCGGCGTGAACAGCAGGGGATGAGCGATATCGATCGGGGCCGCGTCCTCGGGCGAGATGATCACCCGCATCCCGATGTTCGTCTTGTCGAACAGATTCTCGGCAAAGCCGAAGGGCATGCGCACGCAGCCGTGCGACGCGGCATAGCCGGGCAGCGGTCCGCCATGCAGCGCGATGCCGTTCCAGGTGATGCGCTGCATGTTCGGCATCCAGGCATCGTCATACATGGTCGAGCGGTGATCCTTGTCCTTCTCGACAATGGCAAACACGCCGGCCGGCGTCTCGCGTCCCGTGGTCCCGGTCGACACCGGCGCGCGCAGGATCCAGCCCTCGGCATCGTAGAAAGTGACTTGTTGGCCCTTGATCGACACGATCGCCATGATCGGCTCGCCGGCCTGACGCTGCGCTACCGCCTCCGCCGGCTGGCGCGCCTGCTTGGCCGCCCCGGCCGGGGTCAGGGCGGAAAACGCGACCATCGCCGCCAGCGTCACAAGTCCGGGAGGGCCCCAACGCCGCATCGCCAAGGTGGATTGCGCCGTCGTCAGTCGGTTTTTCATGCCATCCTCGGTCGAAATGCCAGTCCGCTTGGCCCGGTCACACGTCAGATTGCGATCACGGGATTAAGAAATCGCAGCCGCCATACGTTCCGTCTGTGGCAATATTCGGCTCGTTCCGGCGACAAGTCTCTCATATACGACCGCTTGGGCAGGCGGAAGGCGGTTAACAGCCGGGCTGGTCCGAGGCTGGTGGCCTATCGCTGCGGCAGAATGTCCGCCTCTGCCGGGCGGCGAGGCCCACGCCCAACGGAGGCGCGTTAGACGCCCACGGCCTTACGGTTGAAGGTCCGGAGGAAACGCAGCGACAGCGTCCGGACATTGGCGACGTTGAGGAGCCAGGCGGTCGCGACATAAGCAAGACCGCCGGCAAGGCTGACGATGGCGAGCGCCACGAGGCCGGTGCCGCCCGCTTGCGATCGCGCCAGCAGGATCGCGGCCGCCATCACGGCTGCGGAGACCGCAACGCCGGCGAGACGACCGAGGTCGAACGGGACCGGATGGGCGCGATGCATCAGGACGACGGCTACGAGAAAGCCGATCGCCTCGGTCGCCAGCGTTGCCAGCGCCGCGCCGTAGATGTCGTAGCCGGCGACCAGCACGACCATCAGGACCACGCTGACCACCAGCGTGAGAAAGGATTGCGCCGCCAGCATGAAGGGCCTCTCGGCGAGCTGGAAGCTGATCTGGACGTAGAACTGATTGGCGATACCGAAGAAGCGGGCAAGCACCAGGGTCGGCAGCAGAGCCGACACGCCGGCGCGGAAGTCGACGCCGACGAGTGTGCCGGCGACCTGATCCGCGGCAAGCGCGAGCCAGACCGCAACGGGCGTGACGACGACGAGCAGGAGCTCGAGGCTCTCGGTCAGGCGCTCCCGCGTCGTCTCCTTATTATTTTCGGACAATGACCGGAACACCAGCGGCACGGTCGCCGCGGCGACGCTCGATGCAATCATGACCATGAACTGGCGCGGCAGATCAGCGGCGACCCCGAAGATGCCGGCGGCATCCTTGCCGAGCAAGTAAGCG
The DNA here is from genome assembly GCF_023006445.1 of Bradyrhizobium sp. SHOUNA76. Taxonomy (NCBI): domain Bacteria; kingdom Pseudomonadati; phylum Pseudomonadota; class Alphaproteobacteria; order Hyphomicrobiales; family Nitrobacteraceae; genus Bradyrhizobium; species Bradyrhizobium sp. SHOUNA76. Next base: position 7,153 of record NZ_JALBHA010000248.1, on the reverse strand, counting down.
ACGATGAGCCGGTCGCAGGCCGAATAGACCGCGACGGACAATCCGGCCAACGTCAGGGGCAGGCCGTAGCGCGCCAGCTGCATGAACTGGCTGCGCTGGAAGCGCGCGATCCTGGTGCGGTCGCCGACGAGGTTCAGGATGATCCCGGTGAGCGACCCCAGGCCGAACGCGGCAAGCAGCCCCAATCCACCCCAGCCGAGCCAGATGCCGACGAGACCGAAGCCGACGCTCGACACGCTGCGCACGATCGAGATCGCGGCAAACCGGTAGGGACGCAATTTGGCGCGTTCGAACTCCTGACCGACATCGACGGCATTGGCCATGATCGCGACGAACATGCTGGCAAGCAGCAGCTCGACACTGACGTCGCTGCGGAACAGGAAGACCAGCGGGGTCGTAGCGCAGAGCACCGCGACGGTGAGCCCAAAGGCAACCATCGCCGTGCCGCGAAAATCCACCTCCGCCGACATCGCCTGATAGCGGGACACCGACAGCTTGATCCAGGCGAAGAAGACCGCGCCCAGAATGCCGGCGAGGCTGATACCCACGACATAGACGCCGTACTCCGCCGGGCTCAGCAGCCGCGTATAGGCGGTGACCGCGAAGAAGCCCACCGCCGCAGGCAGGATGTAGGCGACGAGATAAATCGAGAAATGGCGGTTCAGCATGCGAGCACGGGACCGGCAACGGTCTTGCGAGTGTGGCGGCCGTTCATCAATGCGGCCTTGAATGGGGCCTTTGGCGGGGCGAATGAATGCGCCGCAGCATCGCTCAAGAGTGTCACATAAGTCTGCAAATCTGGCGGCGAATGAAGCTCAAAAGCCGCTTTCGCACGTTAGCGTTAAATTTGCCCTTCCTCCAACGGCAAGGCGCGATCTCGGGAGGAACCATGAGCTGCAGACGGCGGAAGTTAACCCCACGAGGCGAAACCCCGGCGTCGTGGGGCGACGCTTGGTACGATGGTGCGTTGGTTCGAAAAAGGACTGCCGTGACCAGGCTCGACAGACGCGAATTTCTTCTTGGCGGCGCCGCAGCGCTCGCGGCGGGCGCATCGGCGTCGGCCGTGCCGGCATCGAAGCTCGCGCAACGTCATCAGGGTTTTGGCGCGGCCGCCACGCTCTGGGACCTGCAAGCCGATCCCAGGCTTGGCGAAGCCATCAGCACCTATTGCACGCAGGTGGTGCCGGTGCTCGAGCTGAAATGGCCGATGCTGCGGCCGAACGCGCACACGTTCAACTTCGAGCGCGCCGACGCCATCCTGGATTTTGCGCGAGAGAACGATCTGACGATGCGCGGCCACGCGCTCGCCTGGTATCACGACATTCCGGACTGGACCAAGCAGATCAAGAACACCAAAGGCGTCGAGCGCGCCTACCTCGACCACATCGGCACCGTCGTCTCCTACTACAAGGACAAGCTGACGTCGTGGGACGTCGTCAACGAGCCGATCCCGGACAATCCCCGCAGTCCAAAGGACCGGCGCGACACGTTCTGGACGCAGCATCTGGGTCAAAGCTGGATTCCGCTGGCCTTCCGCACCGCGGCCGCGGCCGATCCTTTCGTCAAGCTCGCGATCAACGAATATGACATCGAATCGGCCAAGGACTCGTTCATTGCCAAGCGCGCAGCTTATCGCAATCTGATCATGGACCTGCTCGACCAGGGTGTTCCGCTCCACGCCGTCGGACTGCAATCGCACCTGCATGCCGAGCTCGAGATCGACACCCACGGGCTCGCCGAATTCGTCACCGAGCTGCGCTCCTGGGGCCTCGAGGTGCTCGTCACCGAGCTCGACGTCGACGACCAGAAGCTGACGGGCAATCCGGCACAACGCGACGCCATCGTCGCCAAGCGCGTCGACGATCTCCTCACGGCGATCTCGACCAGCGGACCGGTGCGCTCGATCCTGACCTGGGGTCTCTCGGATCGCTACAGCTGGATCAACGGCACCTTCGCCCGCGCGGACAAGCAGCCGAACCGCCCGCTGCCGCTCGACGGAGAGTTCAAGCCAAAGCCGTTCATGGACGTCATCGGCAAGTTCACGAAAGACGTCTGAACGCGCGAGCTCAGCTGCGCGTTGGCACCTCGAACTCGGCTGCATCGCCGATGTGATCGGGCGATAGGCTCGGCGCGCGACGGTCGCGCGAAGAGAGGCGGAACACGTCGCGGATGTCGTCGACCGAGGTCGACGAATAGGACTGGATGCAGAGCGCGACCTGTTCGGGTGAGGCTGTGCGGATCAGCGCTTCGATGGCCGGACGGTCGAGCGGCGTCTCGTCCCAATGCGAGACTGCGATGCTGTCTTCCGTGACCCGGTGGGTCGCCAGATGCGCGGGTGAGGTCGCGACGAAATGGCCGTACATCAGATATTCCGAGAACTTCTTCTTCCGGCACAACGCCAGCACCCAGTTCAATCCCGTTGCCGACTTGATGGCGGCGGCCATGGCGCGCGCAGTATCCCTGTCCCAGACCAGGGCGTTGCCGACATAATCGTCGGCGGGGAAGGAGCGGTCCTTGATGCCGAGCAGCTGATCGACCGTGCGCAGCCACAGTCCATGCAACGGGTGGTCTGCGCCGATGTCCTTCGGCGTGACGAACAGCGGCGTCTTCTCAGCCCCGGCATATTTGCCGACGTCGAATTCGCGGAAGAACAGATTGTCCGAATCCAGGATGCAGACGCGCTGCTCGGGCGCGTTGAGCACGCCGGCAATCTTCAGGATCTGCTGGATGTGCCAGCCGTGGACGGGCGACGACAGCAGCGACAGCCAGACGCGCCGCTTGCTGATGAACTGAAGCGCCGGCGGCAGGGCGAACAGCCATTTCGGCAAGTAGCGCGAGGCCGGAACGATGACGCGCCTGTCGGACGCGAAGCGCTCGAACAGCGGCACATCCTCATCGTTAACGAGAACATAATGCCGCGTATATCCCGTGAGCCAGGTGTCGATGCTTTCGCTGAGCAGCGAAAAGCGTTCGATGTCCTTGGCGTAGCTGGCAGTGAGCAGGGCAACGGAATGCATGGCGCGCTCGAATGGCGATCAGGCCGCACTCATAGCCGCACGGCGGGATGCTGCAAACTCACAAACGGAATCAAGGTAAAATGAAACGATTCATTAGCCATCCGACGGCAACCCCTGCTCGATCCCGCGAAAGCGCAGTGGCGCCAGTGCTGAGGCGCGCTGCCACCAGTCGGCGACGCGGTCATCGAGGGCGGTCATGCCGCGTCCCTGGCCGGGATAGATCCTGATCTGCTGCACCGCCTCGGCTTCGAACCCCTTGCCCCTGCGCGTGATCTTGAGGGCGGCACCTTCGCGATCCCGCTGGGTCAGCGGCACCAGCAGGCGGCCGCGCGGACGAAGCGCCTCGAGCCAGCGCGGATGCGGATGCGAGAAGCCGGCGTGGATGATGATGACGTCGGCGGGTTCGCGGAACTGCTCACGTCCATCGCCATGGACCACCTCGACATTATGATAGGTGTGAAGGAAACTTGCAGCGCGGCGCGCCAGACGCTCGTCACATTCGATGGCCATCACCCTGCCCTTGGGACCGACCATCTTCGACAGCACCGCCGAGAAATAGCCGAGCCCGCAGCCGATCTGGACCACGCGATCCTTCTCCTTGATATCGAGCACATCGATGAAATGCGCCCACAAGCTCGGCAATCCGGTGTCGAGCCTGCGGCGCGCGTCGATCGCGACCAATACATTGTCGTAGAGATGACCGGGATCGGCACTGGGCGTCAGCCGGTAGCTGCGCGCCGCCTCGCTCTTGATGCGCCAAGGCCCTTTTCCCAGAAATGCCTCGCGCGGAACAGCGGCGAGCGCTTCGAGCAGGCGCGGCGAGGAAATCCGCTCGCGCCTCGCAATCAACGCGACGTAACGCGCGCGCGCGGCGGCAAGATCGCTCATGTCACGGAGCGGCCTGTTCGCGGACCGGCGCATCCGTGCCGAGCTCGTTGACGAGCTGCATCGCCTGCTTCAGGTCCGGCGTATTAAAACCCTCGCTGAACTTGGCGACAACGGGCACGATCAGGAGGCGCGCATGCTCGCGCTTACCGGCGTCGAGCGACAGCCGCGCCAGACTGACGGCAGTGCGAAGCTCCCAGGACAGCGCGCCCTGCTTGCGCGCGATCTCCAGCGACAGGGTGAACAGATCCGCAGCCTCCTGCACCGAGGCCGGATCGCCGTCCGATATCGTGATCTCACCTTGCAGGCGATAGACTTCGGCGAGATAGGAATGATCGCCGGTGCGTCTGGCGGTCGCGAGCGCGCCGTCAAGCGCGCGCAAGGCCGCCTCGCGCATCCCGACCTTGGCATAGGCTTCCGCGAGCAGGCAGCGGAACCAGCAGCCGGCGAGCCAGGAATCCATCGCCTCGTACTCGTCGAGGCCGAAGCGCATCTGGCTGAGGCCTTCATCCGCCTCGCCGAGTTGAGCCAGCGCCCAGCCGCGCAGGATCGCGGCCTGCTGCTTCCAATGCAGGAAATTGTGCTCGGTGGCGATGATCATGGCGCGGTTGGCGTGGTCGCGCGTACCTTCGACATCACGCAGATGCTGGCAGAGATAGGCGCCGAACACGAGCGCGAAGGCGAGCGTGAAGGGATGGCGAATCTTCTCGGCATTCGCGATCGCCTGCTCGCTGTGCTGGCGCGCCGCGTCGGGCTGGCCGAGGAACCACAGGAGGTAGCCCAGATAGGACAGCGAGACCACGCCAGGATCGGTGCCGTGCCGCTCCATCAGGTCGGAGTGCAAATCGGGGCTGTAGAGATTGATGCAGCGGTGCAAATGATGTTGGGACGCAGCAAAGCGCCCGCGATAGAGCATGGTCATCGCGATCGAGCGGTGCGCTTCGATCAGATAGCCGGTCTGCTGCGCCGGCTGCGTCCGTTCGTTCAGCCGCTCGCGCTTGGCGAATTTCAGCAGCTCGACGCTGAGATCGTGCGCGCGGGTGAGATCGGCGCGGATGAAATGGCAGACCCACAGGCCGCGGGTGGCGGCAAAGGCCTTTTCGTCGTCGTCGAGCTGCTGACCGAGCTCGAGCGCGCGGATGTAGTTCTCCTCGACCTCCTGTACCGCATAGCCCTTGGCGGAGATCAGCGCATTGCCGAGCGCGATGCGCAGATCGAGCTCCATCTCGTCTGCGCCCTGCATCCGCGCATTGGCCTGCACGACGCTCAGGCCACGGCGCAGGTGACCGATCGCCTCCAGATTGGCGCCGCTCCTGGCCGCCTGCTTGCCGGCCTTGAGCCAGAAACTGGCGGCGCCCTCGCTCTGGCCGGACTCGGTCAGGTGATGGGCGAGCAACTCCGGTTCGCGCTCGGTCTTCTCCGGATACATCTCGGCAAGCACATGGGCGATCCGCGAATGCAGCTTGCGCCGCTCGCTGTGCAAGAGGCTCGCATGCGCGGCGTTCTGGATCATCACGTGCTTGAAGGAATAAAGCGCGTCCGGCGGATGGCCGCGGCGCATGATCAGCCCCGCCTGCTCCAGATGATTGAGCGCGGCCTCGATCTGCTCAGCCGGCGTGTTGGCGACGGCATGCAGCGTTTCGTAGGAGAATTCGCGGCCGATGGTGGCGCCGATCTGGGCGATCCGCTTGAACGGACCCATGCGGTCCAGCCGCGCCATCAGCGAGTCGGTCAGGGTTGCCGGGATCGCAAGCTGCCGCCACGGGCCCGACAGGACGTAGCGCCCGTGCCGCTCGGTCAAGAGGTTGGATTCGAGGACGGTTTTCGTGAGCTCTTCCAGGAACAGCGGCACGCCGTCGGTCTTGACGATGATCTCCTCGACGACCTCCTTGGGCAGCTCGCGTCCGGCGACGCGCTCCACCAGCGTGGTGCGCAACTGCCGGCTCAGGCGGTTGAGCACCAGCGTCGTGATGTGCGAATGCGCGTTCCAGCTCGGCTGGAATTCGGACCGCGCGGTGATGATGACCAGGATCGGCCGGTTCTGCACCCGATCGACCAGAAGGTCGATCACCTCACGGGAGGTCGGATCGATCCAGTGCAGATCCTCGAATGCGATCACGAGCGGCATCTCGCGCGCAAGGCCCAGGAAGTGATTGACCAGCGCCGCGACGGTCGCATCCTTCTGCTGCTGCGGCGACAGCTCGAGCGGCGGATAGCGGTCTGCGGTCGGTATCGACAGCAGCGCGGCAAACAGCGGCGTAACCTGCTCGATGTCGCCATGAGCGGTGGCGATCGCGGTCTCGAGGCTCGTCAGCGACAGTGCGGACGGATCATCGCGGTCGAGGCCGAGAGAGAATCTGAGCTGCTCGGCGAACGGATAGAGCGCCGTGGACGTGTAATAGGGCGAGCACTGGAACGAGACCTGTCCATGGCGGTCGCCCGAGATCCGCTCGAAGATTTCCTGGATGATGCGCGACTTGCCGATGCCGGGCTCGCCGAACTTGACCACGACCTGGCCGTCGCCGTCCTTGACCTGCTGCCAGCGGCCCATCAGCAGCGCGATCTCCTCCTCGCGGTTGACGAGCGGCGTCAGCCGCGTGCCCATGGCGGCGGCGAAGCGAGTCTCTACCCGCGAGGCGCGCATCACGTGCCAGGCCTGCGTCTTCTCGGAGATGCCCTTCAGGTCATGGACGCCGAGATTGCGGAATTCGAACTTCCCCTTCAGCAACGACTGGGTCGAGGCGGAGATCACGACGCCGTTGGGCGGCGCCAGGCCTTGCAGGCGCGCGGCGAGGTTGACGGTCTCGCCGACCGCAGAGTCGCGCTCTTCGGTGCCCTGCCCGACGAGGTCGCCGACCACGACGAGGCCGGTTGCGATCCCGATGCGGACGGCGGGTGAGTGGCTGAGCGCGCCACGTGGCTCGATCGCACGTGCGGTCGACAGCACCCGAACGATCTCGAGCCCGGCACGGACCGCGCGCTCGGCATCGTCCTCATGTGCGGTCGGGTAGCCGAAATAGACAAGGATACCGTCGCCGACGAAACGGGCGGCAAAACCCTCGTAATGCTTGACCACACGGACGCAGGTCTCGCGGAAGCTCGCGATCATGTCGCGGACGTCTTCCGGATCGAACTGCACGGAGAGCGAGGTGGAATCCACCATGTCACAGAACATGGTGGTGAGCTGACGCCGTTCGGCGCCGACCTCCGTGCGGGCCTGCGGCCGCACCGTCGTCGCGGGCGCCTGCGCC
>NZ_JALBHA010000247.1:0-9025 GCF_023006445.1 Bradyrhizobium sp. SHOUNA76 | reverse complement strand
GTGCGCTGTCGCGCTCGGCCGTGGTGCGCGGCACGCCGCAGATCCGCACCATCATGAAGCAGATCTTCGCCGAACACGCCGCGCGCGATTTCGGCCGCGCGCATGTGCTGCGCGCGTTGTCGTCCGCCATGATCGGACTGGTGGCACGCGCGCTCACGAGCGAGAGCGGGGGCAACGGCGCGGTCGAGTCGAGCCTGTTCCGCCGCTTCGAGGCGCTCCTGGAGCAGCATCATCTGGAACGCTGGAGCGTCGCGGACTATGCCGAAGCGCTGGCGGTGACGCCGACGCATCTCAACCGGATCACACGGGCGGCGACCGGAGATACCGCCTCGCACCTCATCCTCAACCGGCTGATCCGGGAGGCGCGGCGCAACCTCGTCTACACCAATTTGCCGGTCTCGACGATCGCCTACACGCTCGGCTTCGAGGACCCCGCCTATTTCAGCCGGGTCTACGCCGCAGCCACGGGAATATCGCCGCGCGCGTTCCGCGCGCAGCTCCATGGCGACGAAGGCTGATGCATCGGAGAAAGACCAAGGGCGCCTATGGTCGAAGCCACACCGCGAACGACGTTGGGCTCTCGTCGCCACTTACCTTCGTATAGAGGATCCCATCCTTTGGATGGAGCCCCTTTACCTCCGTACAATTGAGCAGGGAATGCGCACGCCTTAACGTGGCTGCATTCGGCGCGCTGGCGCTGGTGGCATGGAACCTCCCTAACCTTGGCGCAAGGCGGCCAACCCTGTCCGGTCGTCTGCGCCCCTTTTTCAGCAAAGCCATCCGCGCCGTCATTGTTTTTCCGGCCGACACACTGCGCCATTTCGGCCGAACCGTCCGGCTTTTCGTGCGGAAGTGGGGATTTTCAACGATGTCTTCGATTGAGAAGATCGCGCTCTTTATCGATGGCTCCAATCTCTATGCCACCTCCAAGGCGCTGGGTTTCGACATCGATTACAGGCGTCTGCTCGGCGAATTCCAGAGCCGAGGCACGCTGTTGCGGGCCTTCTACTACACGACCGTCATCGAGGATCAGGAGTATTCGTCAATCCGTCCCTTGATCGACTGGCTCGACTAGAACGGATATACCGTCGTCACTAAGCTCACCAAGGAGTTCATCGACGCCGCTACCGGTCGCCGCAAGGTGAAGGGCCGCATGGATGTCGACCTCGCCGTAAGCGCGATGGAGCTCGCCGAGCATGTCGATCAGATCGTGTTGTTCTCGGGCGACGGGGATTTTCGTTCGCTGGTGGAATCCCTGCAGCGCCGCGGTGTCCGCGTGACGGTCGTCTCCACACTCTCTACTTCGCCCCCCATGGTTGCCGACGACCTGCGGCGACAGGCGGACGTCTTCATCGATCTGGCAGAACTGAAACAAAAAGTGGGGCGCGACCCGACCGAACGACCGGGATCGCGCGAGATGCGTCAGACATCGCAATTTCTCGCGCGCGGAGCCATCAATCGCGGCGACCCGGTGGAGTGATCCCGGGACGGCCGGCCCCTCACACGTCGAAAAATACCGTCTCCTCCGGGCCCTGCAAATTGATCGTAAAGGAATACACGACCTTGCCGGCACGCTCGCCGCGCTTTGCGATCAGGGTCGAGCGCCGGGACGGCTGTTCGATCAGGTTGAGCACGGGGTCGGCGGCGTTGGCGGGCTCTTCATCCGAGAAATAAAGTCGCGTGTTGAGGCCGACGTTGATGCCGCGCGCGACGATCCAGACATTGACGTGCGGCGCGCATGTCCGTCCCGCCTTGTCGATGATCGCACCCGGCTTGATGGTCTCGAAGGTCACGAGACCGCTCTCGAAGTCGGAGCCGGCGCGGCCCCAGCCGCGAAACTCGTGCTCCAGTGCGCCGGCCGAGCGGTCGGCCGGATGGTTGTAGCGGCCGCTCGCATTGGCCTGCCAGATTTCCAGCAGCACGTCGCGCAGCGGCGTGCCGGTGCCGTCGAGCACCTTGCCTTCCAGCGTGATGCGCTCGCCCTGCGTGTTCGGCGTCACCAGCACGTTGGAAAAGTTCTTCTCGAAGATGTCGAATCCCGCCATCGCGGGGATCAGGCCGATATGGACGTAGGGACCGGCGGTCTGCGACGCCGTTTCCTTGAGATAGTTGAGCGGCTGCGGCATTTGCTCAGTTCCCCGCGGTGCGATTTTCAAAGTAGGTGGAGCGTTGGCCGCGCAGGACGATGTCGAAGCGGTAGGCAAGCGAGTCGAACGGCGTCGAGGCGTTGAGGTCGAGCGGTGCGACCAGGCGGTCGAGCGCATCCTTGTCGGGAATCGTCGTCAGGATCGGACAAACCGGGATCAGGGGATCGCCCTCGAAATACATCTGCGTGATCAGCCGCTGCGCAAAGCCCGAACCGAACACCGAGAAATGGATGTGGGCGGGCCGCCAGCTGTTGACGTAGTTGCGCCAGGGATAGGGCCCCGGCTTCACGGTGCGGAAATAGTAATAGCCGGTGTCGTCCGTCAGCGCGCGGCCGCAGCCGCCGAAATTCGGATCGATGGGCGCCAGATACGTGTCCTTCTTGTGCCGGTAGCGGCCACCGGCATTGGCCTGCCAGAACTCGACCAGCGTGTTCGGCACGCCGCGACCGGTTTCGTCGAGCACGCGGCCGTGGACGATGATGCGCTCGCCGACGGGATCGCCGTCCTTGGCGTAGTTGCGGATCAGATCGTTGTCGAGCGGGCCGAGATCGTTATGGCCGAACACCGGCCCTGTGATCTCCGAAACCGAGTTCTCCAGCGACAGCAGCGCTTGGCGCGGCGAGCGCAGCACCGAGGATTTGTAGCCCGGCGCATGCGCGGGCGGATGGATGGAGCGGTCGCGCTGGAAGAAGCCGCCATCGCCGAGCGGAGGCGTAAAAGGCTCGGGACGGTTGAGGCGGGGATCCCGCAAGGCTGACGCCTGGGCATTCATCGTGTCTCTCCCTGGGGCGCCCGGGTCCGGACGCGCGGCTTATCGGGAGATCATGGCGCGGTCTATTCCCCGGATAAATAGATCGATTATAATATATTGCATGAAAGAAATCGATCATTTGGCCCTCGACGGCCACGCGCTCGAACTGTTCCTTGCCGTGCTGGAGGAGGGATCGGTCACCGCGGCGGCAACAAGGCTCGGGCTGACGCAATCGGCGGTCAGTCACGGGCTGAACAAGCTGCGGCGGATCGCAGGCGATCCGTTATTCGCGAAATCCGGCCGCGGCATCGTCGCCACCGCGCATGCGCAGGCCCTCGCCGCGAAGGCACGGGCGCTGATCGACGAGATGCGGAGCTTTGCCGGCGGCGTCACGTTCGACCCGGCTCGCGGGCAGCTTTCGCTGACGATCGCCGCCAACGACTTCCAGCGCGACCTGCTGCTGCCGCGGTTCTTCGATCACGTCGCCGCGCAAGTGAAGGGCCTGAATTTGCGCGTGATCCCCTCGCAGTCGCCCTCGCCCGCGATGCTGCGCGAAAACCGCTGCGATCTCCTGATCACGCCACTGCCGCCATCCGGTGTCGATATCGTGCAGAAACGCCTTTTGAGCGATCATTACGTCTGTTACTTCGATCCCAAGATGCGCAGCGCGCCGAACGGCCGCGGTGCCTATCTCGCGGCGCGACACATCACTGTCGTCTACACCGACAATGAGCGGCTCGACTTCGACCGCCGGCTGGCGGCCAACGGTCTTCACCGCGACATCGCGATCTCGGTGCCGAGCTTTTCCGGGGTGCCGTCCTTCCTCCGCGGCTCGCAGATGCTGGCGAGCATGCCGAGCCTGCTGGCGTCTGGGGTCATGCGCGGTTTCGCGCAAACGCGGATTCCGCTGGCGTCCCGCACGCGGACGCTGGCCGAGCTGCCGATGTTCATGGTCTGGCACCAGCGCTATCAGAAAGACCCGGCCCATCGTTGGGTCAGGAGCCAGCTCGAGAGTGTCGCGGCGACGGCGGCGGGCGGCTGAACGAGGACCCCACCGAATTGTACGGCCGCCGCGTCACGCCCCGCGGACAGCTTGACAGGGTGCAATCATTGCTGCCGCCTCAAGATACCTCCGGGACCGTGGCCCCGCGGGGCGCGGGGCCGGTGACCTGCCCCTCGCCAAACCCACTGGTTGCGCAAAGGGAGCCACGCTAAAATCCCCCCATGACAGTGACTGACATTGCGAGCCGGACCTACAATCACAGCTGGCGGCTGGATCCCATCATCCGCAGCCTGCTTGATACCGATTTCTACAAGCTATTGATGTTGCAAATGATTCGGGAGTCCTACCCGAAGCAGCAGGTGACCTTCTCGGTCATCAACCGCTCGCGCCACGTCCGGCTCGCCGAGATCATCGACGAGGGCGAGTTGCGCGCCCAGCTCGACCACGCCCGCACCATCCGCTTCACCAAGAAGGAGCTGATCTGGCTTGCCGGTAACACCTTCTACGGCAAGACCCACATGTTCTCGGCGGACTTCATCCGCTGGCTGGCCGAATTCCGCCTTCCCGAGTATGAGCTGCGCAAGGTCGAGGGCCAATACGAACTGCATTTCCACGGGCCGTGGACCCACACCACGATGTGGGAAATTCCGGCGCTCGCAATCCTCAACGAGCTGCGCTCCCGCGCGGCGATCAAGGGCCGCGGCCGCTTCGAGCTCGACGTGCTCTATGCGCGCGCCAAGGCCAAGCTCTGGACCAAGGTGGAGCGTCTTCGCGAGCTGGAGAACCTGCGCCTGTCCGACTTCGGCACCCGCCGCCGTCATGGCTTTCTCTGGCAGCGCTGGTGCGTGGAGGCGGTGAAGGAAGGCCTGGGCTCGTCCTTCATCGGCACCTCCAACGTGCTGCTCGCGATGGACAACGATCTCGAGGCCATCGGCACCAATGCGCATGAGCTGCCGATGGTCGCGGCCGCGCTCGCCAAGGACGACGAGGAATTGCGCTGGGCGCCCTATCGCATTCTCGACCAGTGGCGCCAGACCTATGGCGGCAACCTCCTGATCGCACTGCCCGATGCCTTCGGCACCAAGGCCTTCCTGCGCGATGCGCCGGAATGGGTCGCCGACTGGACCGGCTTCCGTCCCGACAGCGCGCCGCCGATTCAGGCCGGCGAGGAGATCGTCGCCTGGTGGCAGAAGAAGGGCCGCAATCCCAGGGACAAGCTGCTCGTCTTTTCCGACGCGATGGATGTCGGTTCGATCGAGGAGACCTATCATCACTTTGCCGGCCGGGTGCGGCTCTCCTTCGGCTGGGGCACCAATCTCACCAATGATTTCGTCGGCTGCACGCCGGATGGCTCGTTCAATCTCGATCCGATCTCGCTGGTCTGCAAGGTGTCGTCGGTCGACGGCCGTCCCGCCGTCAAGCTCTCCGACAATCCGGAGAAGGCGACCGGTATGACCTCGGAGATCGAGCGTTACCTGCGCGTGTTCGGCGACGCCGGCCGCGTGCGCAAGCCGGTGCTGGTCTAGCAAACGGACCAGGTCTCTCTCGATCGGGTAAACCGCGCACGACGAATCCGAGGCATTAGTTCGCCGAGACCGCACCAGATCCGATTCAGCGGCATTTGAAGCGATCTGCGTATATCCACGTCACAGTGCCTTCACCCTGCGACGCAGTCCTGCGCGATTTTCAGATCGAGTTAAGCAACCATCTCCTCTACTTCGCGTTGCAGGCGCAGCGCTTCCGCTGGGGTCGTGGCGCGATTTGGGGAACGCAGGGTGTTTCGCAGAACAGCGACGTCGATGAAGGGACACAGCTTCCTTCACGTCATCAAGCTCGTCTCGCCTTTCGTGATGGTCGTCGTGCTCCAGGCGGCGATCGCGGGATTCAGTCTCGAAGTCATGTCGTCGGTTCGCGCCTATGTCGCGGGCGAAGCGATGTGGTCCCGCTCGCAGAAGAATGCCGTCTATTTCCTCAATCTCTATCTGCATTCGGGCGACGTCAGCCAGTTCACGCAATACCAGGCCTCGCTCGCCGTTCCCATCGGCGACGAGTTCGCGCGCTGGGCGATGGAGCGAGATCCGGTCGACGTCGAGGCCGCGCGCATCGGCTTCCTGCAAGGCGGCAATCATCCCGATGACGTTCCTGGATTGATCTGGCTGTTTCGCTATTTCAACCGCGTCAGCTTCCTGCAGGAAGCGATCCGCGAGTGGACCGCTACCGACCCCATGCTGCTCGAGCTGAGCGTGTTCGGTGAAGTCATCCGGTCCGAGCTGGAGAACGGCCCTGTTCGAGACATAAATCGCCTGCAATTCCTGTCGTCGCGGCTCTCCGAGCTCAACACCCAGTTCACGGTGCATGCCAAGCGCTTCTCCACCGTCCTCGGCGAAGGCTCCCGCGCCATCAAGCTGACGCTGACCGGCATCAACATCGTCACCGCCGTCACGCTGATCCTGCTCCTGATCTGGCACACCAGGCGATTGGTGCTGCAACGACAGGCGTTCGAGGACGCCCTGCATGGCGAGAAGGAACGCCTGGCCTGGCAGGCATCGCACGACTGGCTGACCGGCCTGTCTAACCGCCGCGCCTTCGAGGCCCGCCTGCAAGGCGAGCTGGACGGTGCTGCGGCGGGTCCGCTGGGACTGGTCCTGCTCGACCTCGACCAATTCAAGAACGTCAACGACACTTGCGGACACCTTGCCGGTGACCGCCTGCTCTGCCAGGTCTCGCGCCTCCTGCAACAGGATCGGCGTCCGCGTGACCTCGTGGCCCGGCTCGGCGGCGACGAATTCGGGCTGATCCTGCCGCAATGCTCCCCCGCGACTGCAGTCGATATCGCCGAACGGCTGCGGCGAGCGCTGGAGCTGCTCAACTTCGCCTGGGACGATCGCTGCTTTGCGGTGACCGCCAGCATCGGTGTCGCCTGCATCGCCGACGGCAACACCACGCTTGAGGACGCGATGCGGCGCGCCGATGCCGCCTGCTATCGCGCCAAGGAAAAGGGTCGCAACCGCGTTCAGGTCGACGGCGGGAGACTGGACGTCATCGCCGTCGCCGCCCGGCCACGCGAAGCCGTCGCAGCGCGAGGCTGATAGCCGGCGAGCCGCGTAAACGGCCCGGTTGTGGTACCCAGGTCACATTAGTCCCGAAAACGTTGCGTCTTTCGCATTTCGACACTTCGCTTTGCGCGCTGGTCCAAGAAGGCCAAGGGCTCCACCACTAAGCATGGCAACTGCCAACGTTGCGGCCGGATTCATCCGCATCGTCGAAGGAGTGTGCAGTGCCTCGGAATAATTGGATGACCTCGCCGGAGATTCGTCGTGCAAAGACGCGGCGGCGACATGCGCTCTTGAGCACCGCGATCAGCGCTCTTGCTGCAGGTACCGCGCTGCCGTGGTTCACTACTCCCGCGGCGGCGGCCTGCGTCGTTACCGGAGGTGGTTCGCAAACGTCACTCCAGTCAGGCGATTCAATCACCTGCACCGGGGCAGGCAATACGCAAGTCAAGACGGCGCCTGTGGTCAGCGGTGTGACCGTCAACATCGGCGATGGCACCGCCACTTCCGTGAACGATCCCACCTTTGCGAGCGTCGCCTTCGAAGCGGCATCCAATGGCGCGATCAATGTTTCCGGCAACGCGTCGATCGCGTCCGCGAACAGCGACGGCATTGCATTGGTCAACGGCAGCAACAGCAACGCCATCACGATTGATGCCGGTGCTGTGGTCGGAGCATCGGCCGTTGGCGCGACGGGGCTCGTCCTGTCCAATTCCAGCAATAACATTGTCGTCGTCGGAGGCAAGGTTGGAAGCCTCGCTCCCATCACCAGTGGGATTGGCATCGGAGCCGGGGCGATGAACAATCAGGTGAACATCCTGTCGGGCGGCCTCGTCTTTGCCGGCAATGGACCGGCCATCGATCTCAACGGCGCTGCCGACGGCAACACCATCAACAACGCAGGCACCGTCTCGAGCGCTTCAAATTACGCGATCTTGGGCTCGGCAAGCCAGGACACCATCATCAGCTCGGGCACGCTCAGCGGCAATTTCGCCAACAGAGCCGTGGATCTCAAGGACGGCAGCGACGTCTTCGAGCTGCGCGCAGGATCGAACATCACGGGATGGGTGCTGGGCGGTAACGGAACGGACACGCTGCGCTTGGGCGGAACGGCCAACAGCGCGTTCGACCTCGCCACATTTGGCGCTGCCAAGCAGTTCCAAGAGTTCGAGGCGCTGGAAAAAACCGGAAGCTCAACCTGGACGCTGACGGGCTCGACGACGGATACGGCGACCATGAATGTCCAGGCCGGCAACCTCATCGTCAACGGCGCGATGCCTAACGTTGCGACGACTGTCAGCGGCGGCACCCTCGGCGGCAACGGCGCCATCGGCGATCTCACCGTGCTGTCGGGCGGCAGGGTTGCACCCGGCAGTTTCGGTTCGCTCATCGCCTACGGCAACGCCACATTCAACGCCGGTTCGACCTACGCGATCTCCGTCAACGCGGCCGGCCAATCCGACAAGATTCTCGCCGTGACCGCGACGTTGAACGGCGGCACCGTCGCCGTCACCACGCTTGCCGGCGCCTACAGCCCATCGACGCAATATACGATCCTCAGCACGACGACCGGCGTCACCGGATCCTTCGCAGGCATAACGCTCAGCGGATACAATCCGCAGTTTTTCACCTCCGCCCTCAGCTCTGACGGGCTCGCCGTCTTCCTGACGCTCAATTACAACAGCAGCGCGTTCCCCACCGTCGCCCAGACGCAGAATCAGAAGGCCGTGGCCGGCACACTGAGTGCATTCGGCTCCAACCTGCCCTTCCTTTCATCTTTCGCAGGCCAGAGCGACGCCCAGCTCCGTTACAGTCTGGACCAACTCTCTGGGGAAGCCGCTACCGGCGCGCGGCAGGGAGCCTTCCAGTTCACCGGTCAATTCCTCGGCCTGATGCTCGATCCGTTCGTCAACGGACGCAGCGGTGGCGGCGTCGACGCCGGCGGCTCGGCATTCGGCTTCAGTCCAGAGCGCGTAGCGTTGCCGGACGATATCGCCCTCGCCTACAACAAGGTGCTGGGTGCGCCGGCCGCGAAGGCGCCGGCCTTTGCGGAGCGCTGGACGGCCTGGGG
>NZ_JALBHA010000246.1:0-9084 GCF_023006445.1 Bradyrhizobium sp. SHOUNA76 | reverse complement strand
CTGACGGGTCCGGAGGAGCCGAAATCGCCGCCGGGCTCGTCGCCGAAGCTGCCGCCTCCACCGCCGCCGCCGCGGCCGTCGAGCATCGTGAGCGTCGAGTTGAAGCCCTGGAGCACCACCTCTGTCGAGTACTTCTCGACGCCGCTTTGATCGGTCCATTTGCGGGTCTGGAGCGCGCCCTCGATGTAAACCTTGGCGCCCTTCTTCAGGTATTGTTCGGCGACCTTGCAGAGACCCTCATTGAAGATCACGACGCGGTGCCACTCGGTCTTCTCCTTGCGCTCGCCGGAATTCTTGTCGCGCCAGGTCTCCGAGGTGGCGATGCTCAGATTCGCGATCGGCCGCCCGTCCTGGGTGCGGCGGATTTCAGGATCCTTGCCGAGATTTCCAACCAGAATGACCTTATTGACGCTTCCCGCCATCGCCGCTCTCCACTCCGAATGCCACTGAATTCAAAAGGCCGAGCCCGCTACCCGCGTTCCTCTGCGCCTGTTGAAGCGACCCTATACACTTGCGGGCGCCGCTCAGTCCGTCACCCCAGGGTTATCCCCACTATATAGCACCTACCGCCAATCTGTTCCAGATTTGTTCCCGCAGAAATCGCCGCCAAATGTGGAGACCGGATGGCGTCTATATGGCGCCGTGATGGCAATGGGAATGGAACCCACTCGAGTTCCCATGAACGGCAAATACCACTTAACATTCATTAAGTTAGGGGCAGGTCGATTACCCTCAACTGTTGCGCTCCGGGCACGGACTCTGCCGCCCAATCGGGCTATCGTTGTGCCTCGAATTGATGCAAATGGGCCTCGCGCCTGATAGTCCGCCTCGGGGAACAGTGAGAGGCGGACACGACTGGGGAGATTGCAATGAAGAAGATCCTGTTCGGCTTGGCCGGCGCGGTTGCGCTGACCCTCTCGGCTCCGGCCGGTGCTGCGGACCTCGCGGCCCGTCCCTACACGAAGGCGCCGGTCGCGCCGCCCGCTCCGATCTATACCTGGACCGGCTTCTACGTCGGTGTGCAGGGCGGCGGTGCCTGGGGCCGCAGCGACGAAACCTTCTTCGGCGCTCCGAATACGGCGATCTTTGCTGGATCGCAGAATTACGACACCACCGGCGGCTTTGTCGGCGGCGTGTTCGGCTACAACTGGCAGTCGGGTCCGGTCGTGTTCGGCATCGAGGGTGATTACCACTGGGCTGACATCAACGGTCGGTCTGCCGAGATCAATGCCGGCGTCGGCGACACCTATTTCACGAGAATCCGCGGCTTCGGCGACATCAAGGGCCGTCTCGGCTACTCGACCGGCCCCGCTCTGTTGTTCGTCAGCGGTGGCGCTGCAGTCGGCGACATTCAGCACCGCTATGATGGCATCCCCGGAAACGTCTTCATCCAGAACAACACCCGCTGGGGTTGGACCGTCGGCGCCGGCGCGGAATACATGTTCGCTCCGAACTGGTCGGCCAAGGTCGAATACAACTACATCGACTTCGGCAGCAGCTCGATCCAGTACACCGCCGTGCCCACCAACCGCTCCGAGTGGACCGATACCGTTCACACGGTCAAGGCAGGCGTGAACTATCACTTCAACTGGGGCGGGCTGGGCACCACCAGGTACTGATATCCCTCTGACATCATTGAAGTCTAAGGCCGGCCTCGCGCCGGCCTTTTTCGTTTGACCGCAAGCCAGATGAGTCAGTCACGCTTACGTTTTGGGCACCCTGTGGCTTTTCGGAGACACAACTTGCGGCTTTGGTGGTGTAAGTACGGCGTCAGTTGGACACAGAGTCCGCTGCCCTTCCGCCCGCGGAAGGCAACAACAGAAACTGGGACTGGGATTAAGTTGAAAATGAAGAAGGTTTTGTTGGCTTCGGCCTGTTTGTTCGCTCTGGCGGCCCCCGCTTCGGCTGCTGATCTCGCGGCTCGCCCCTACACCAAGGCTCCGGTCGCTCCGATGGCTTCGGTCTACAACTGGACCGGCTTCTACCTCGGTATCGTCGGTGGCGGCGCCTGGGAAAACGCTTCCGGCGACCCGAAGATGAAGGGTGGCTTCGTCGGCGGCACCGCCGGCTACAACTGGCAGACCGGCAACGTCGTGTTCGGCCTCGAGGCCGATGCTGCCTGGGCTGACGTCAGCGCGTCCGTCACCGGTCCGATCCTCGTCCCCGGCTTCGGTGTTGCCACGGCGACTCTGAGCTCGAAGACGGATGCGATGGGCACCGTTCGCGGCCGCATCGGCTGGGCCGTCAACAACGTCCTGTTCTACGGCACGGGTGGCTATGCCTGGATCGACAACAAGCTGAGCGCCAGCGCTCTCGGCGTGAGCATCTCCGACAGCAAGTTCCACTCGGGCTGGACCGTCGGTGCGGGCGTCGAGGCGTTCTTCGCTCCGAACTGGACCGTCAAGGGCGAGTACCTCTATCGCAGCCTCGGCGGCGAGACCTACTTCTCGGGCGCCGTGCCCACCGGCACGCTCAACTTCCACACCGTTCAGGTCGGCGTGAACTATCACTTCGGCGCCCCGGTGGTTGCCAAGTACTAAGCTTCGCTCCAACGCATCGCGTTACGAAAGGCCGGCCTTGCGCCGGCCTTTTTGTTTGTGCGCGCCACCCGCCTGCCGGCTGGCATTTTTCGCGAGATGTGGCGTTCGGGTGACACAACCTTTGGCTTCAATGGTGTAAAGCTACGACATCAACTGGGTTGTAGGTCCGCTGCTCTTCCGCTTTTTGGAAGGCAAAATCGAGAAACGGAACTGGGGAATCGATATGAAGAAGATTTTGCTGGCTTCGGCCGGTTTGCTCGTACTCAGCGCGTTGGCACCGGCCTCGGCGGCCGATTTGGCGGCCCGCCCCTACACCAAGGCTCCGGTCGCGCCGATCGCAATCTATAATTGGAGCGGTTTCTATATCGGTCTCAACGGCGGTGGCGCCTCGAGCCGCAATTGCTGGGACGTCAACAATATCTTTGGCGTTGCGGGACCGGACACGGCTGAAGGCTGCCACAATGCAACCGGCGGCGTCGTCGGTGGCCAGGTGGGCTATCGCTGGCAGTCGGCCAACTGGGTGTTCGGTCTCGAAGCTCAGGGCGACTGGGCCAACCTGAAGGGCTCGAACACGAGCATTGTGCTTGGACCGCTGGTCAACCAGACCAAGATCGATGCGATTGGCCTGTTCACCGGCCAGATCGGCTATGCCTGGAACAACGTGCTCTGGTACGTGAAGGGTGGCGCGGCCGTCACGCACGCCAAATATAACGGTCTGCTGGGCGGCGTCGTCCTCGATAGCGCCACCGAGACTCGCTGGGGCGGCGCGGTCGGCACTGGCGTGGAATTCGGTTTCGCTCCGAACTGGTCCGTCGCGATCGAGTACGACCATCTGTTCATGGGCAAGCGCAACAACTCGTTCACGATTCTCGGCGTCAACGATCGCATCGACCGTATCAAGCAGGACGTCGACATGGGCACCGTCCGCCTCAACTACACCTTTGGCGGCCCCGTCGTCGCCCGGTATTGATCGGAAGTCCTGATCTATCGACGTCACATCGTCACGAAAGGCCGGCCTTGCGCCGGCCTTTTTGTTTTGCGGGCACGTCCTGCGAGGTTCCGCTCGCCCCGCTCCTGCCAGATGCCGCCAGCGCGCCAACAATCCGTTGACGATTCGCAACTCCCTCTGGAAATCCGCCCGCGTTCTTCCTACGTTCGCTGCCAACCCCATCGGCGCCGATCCCGGTTCCGGGCGAAGCGCGCCTTGACGTTGGCGCGATCGCGAGCCTTTGGGCTTCCTTGAGGGCAACTCGGATGGATGAAGTGATTAAGGCGAAGCGCCAACAGCAGAACGCGGGGGCACACCTGCGCGCAATTACGATCCGTGGCGCGCGCGAGCACAACCTCAAGAACATCGATGTCGAGATTCCCCGTGACAAGCTGGTGGTGTTCACCGGCCTGTCAGGCTCCGGAAAATCCTCGCTCGCCTTCGACACGATCTACGCCGAGGGCCAGCGCCGCTACGTCGAATCGCTGTCGGCCTATGCGCGCCAGTTCCTGGAGATGATGCAGAAGCCTGACGTCGACCAGATCGACGGCCTGTCGCCGGCGATCTCGATCGAGCAGAAGACGACCTCGAAGAACCCCCGCTCCACCGTCGGCACCGTCACCGAGATCTACGACTACATGCGCCTGCTCTGGGCGCGCGTCGGCGTGCCCTATTCGCCGGCCACGGGCCTTCCGATCGAGAGCCAGACCGTCTCGCAGATGGTCGACCGCGTGCTGGCGCTGCCCGAGGGCACCCGCCTCTATCTGCTCGCACCCGTCGTGCGCGGCCGCAAGGGCGAGTACCGCAAGGAGCTCGCCGAATGGCTCAAGAAGGGCTTTCAGCGCGTCAAGATCGACGGCACCTTCCATGAGCTGGCGGAAGCGCCGACGCTCGACAAGAAATTCCCGCATGACATCGACGTCGTCGTCGACCGCATCGTGGTGCGCGCCGACATCGGCCAGCGTCTCGCCGAGAGCTTCGAGACCGCGCTGAAGCTGGCCGAGGGCCTTGCCGTCATCGAGTATGCCGATGCACCGGCTGCTGCGGCCGCGCCTGCAGAAGAGAAAAAGAAAACCGCAAAAATCCACGACAAGAGCGGGCCCGAGCGCATCCTGTTCTCGGAAAAGTTCGCCTGCCCGGTCTCCGGCTTCACGATTCCCGAGGTCGAGCCCAGACTCTTTTCCTTCAACAACCCCTACGGCGCCTGCCCCGCCTGCGGCGGCCTCGGCGTCGAGCAGCATGTCGACGAGGACCTCGTGATCCCCGACAAGGAGCTCGCGATCGGCAAGGGCGCGATCGCGCCCTGGGCCAAATCGTCATCGCCCTATTACGTGCAGACGCTGACCGCGCTCGGCAAGCACTACAAATTCACGCTGACCACCAAGTGGAAAGACCTGCCGAAGAAGACGCAGAACGCGATCCTGCACGGCTCCGGCGAGGACGAGATCAAGTTCTCCTACGAGGACGGGGTGCGTTCCTACGACACCAAGAAGCCGTTCGAGGGCGTCATCACCAACATCAACCGCCGCTATCGCGAAACCGAAAGCGAATGGGCGCGCGAAGAGCTGGCGAAGTATTTCCACGACGTGCCCTGCGAGGGCTGCAAGGGTTTCCGGCTCAAGCCCGAGGCGCTGTGCGTCAAGATCGGCACCAAGCATATCGGCGAGATTTCGGAACTGTCGGTCAGGAAGGCCGGCGAATGGTTCGAGACCGTGCCTGATGCGCTGAACACGCAGCAGAACGAGATCGCGGGACGTATCCTGAAAGAGATCCGCGAGCGCCTCACCTTCCTGCTCGACGTCGGCCTCAACTATCTCACCCTCTCCCGCTCCTCCGGCACGCTGTCCGGCGGCGAGAGCCAGCGCATTCGCCTGGCCTCACAGATCGGCTCGGGACTGACAGGCGTGCTCTACGTGCTGGACGAGCCTTCGATCGGCCTGCACCAGCGCGACAACGCCCGCCTGCTCGACACCCTCAAGCGACTGCGCGACCTCGGCAACACCGTGATCGTGGTCGAGCATGATGAGGACGCCATCCTCCTCGCCGACCACGTCCTCGACATCGGCCCCGGCGCCGGCATGCATGGCGGCAACATCATCGCCGAAGGCACGCCCGCCGAGATCATGCGCAACCCGAAATCGCTGACCGGCAAGTACCTGACCGGCGAGCTCGAGGTCGAGGTGCCGGAGCGGCGGCCGCCGAACCATCGCCGCACCATCAAGGTGGTCAACGCGCGCGGCAATAACCTCAAGAACGTCACTGCCGAAATTCCGCTCGGCCTGTTCACCTGCGTTACCGGCGTGTCCGGCGGCGGCAAGTCGACGCTCCTCATCGACACGCTCTACCGCGCCATCGCCCGCAAGCTGAACAATGCCAGCGAAGGCGCCGCCCCGCACGACCGCATCGAGGGCCTAGAGCACATCGACAAGATCATCGACATCGACCAGTCGCCGATCGGCCGCACCCCGCGCTCGAATCCGGCGACCTACACCGGCGCCTTCACGCCGATCCGCGAATGGTTCGCCGGCTTGCCCGAGTCCAAGGCGCGCGGCTACGAGCCCGGCCGCTTCTCCTTCAACGTCAAGGGCGGCCGCTGCGAGGCCTGCCAGGGCGACGGCGTCATCAAGATCGAGATGCACTTCCTGCCCGACGTCTACGTCACCTGCGACGTCTGCAAGGGCAAGCGCTACAACCGCGAGACGCTGGAGGTGTTGTTCAAGGGCAAGAGCATCGCCGACGTGCTCGACATGACCGTCGAGGAAGCCGCCGACTTCTTCAAGGCGGTGCCGCGCGTGCGCGAGACCTTCCAGACGCTGCATCGCGTCGGCCTCGACTACATCCATGTCGGCCAGCAGGCCACGACGCTCTCCGGCGGCGAAGCCCAGCGCGTCAAGCTGGCCAAGGAGCTGTCCAAGCGCGCCACCGGCCGCACGCTCTACATCCTGGACGAGCCGACCACCGGCCTGCACTTCCACGACGTCAAGAAGCTGCTGGAGGTGCTGCACGAACTGGTCGCGCAGGGCAACACGGTGGTCGTCATCGAGCACAACCTCGAAGTCATCAAGACCGCAGACTGGGTCATCGACCTCGGCCCCGAAGGCGGCGACGGCGGCGGCGAGATCGTCGCCTGGGGCCCGCCGGAGGACATCGCGAAGGCGCCGCGGAGCTATACGGGCAAGTTTCTGGCGCCGGTGCTGAAGAAGGCGGGGAAGCCGAAGCGCGGGCGGACAAGCGAGGCGGCGGAGTGAGCTGCCCCTGTGGATAGAGGAGCATAGGACTGGCGCTTGGCGCCAGTTCGTCATATGTTCACCCCGTTGGGAATTGTTTCTCTCTCGGGGACGACCCTCACAAACGTCTGTTCTTGGAACGTTGCGATCGACGCGCGCAAGCGTGCCGGCTGCGAACGTCGCCGACACAACAGGTGCGTCATCGACGCAATCGTGTCGCCAGGAGCAAACGGAGGTGCCCATGCCTGGGGTGCAGAAGTCGAAGCGGGCTAAGCGCATTTGTAACGGCGCCGCCCGGGTCGGGGAACGGTATCACAACACCACCTGTTCATGCTTTGTTCTAATCGCGCTCTGCGTGATTTGGACCTACTTTGAACAGGCCGCTTTTGAGCTGGATGCAAGTCTGTCTCTTAGTGCGGGGACCAGAGTGACGTTGCGATCGACGCGCGCAAGCGTGCCGGCTGCGAACGTCGCCGACACAACAGGTGCGTCATCGACGCAATCGTGTCGCCACTTCCATCAGGCTTAGGCTGCACCCATGCTCGAACCTAAGCCTGTGGGTAGTGCCCTGCGAAGCAGGCCTCGTCGAATCCTTGCCAAGTCCCGCCTGCGGCATGTTTGGGACGAGTCACGCGATTCAAGCAAGCGAGCGGGAGCGCCCGGGATCGACAATGAATCCGCGCGGCAATTCGCTGCCAATCTCGACTCCAATCTCGACGAAGTCGTCAAACGTCTCCACAATGGAAGTTATGGGTTCTCGCGACTGCGACCTGTATTTATTGAGAAGGAAGGGTCCAACAAGGAGCGGGTGATTTGCATCCCGACAGTTCGAGACCGGCTGGTTCAGAGAACGATCGTCGAGTATCTCGTCACTTCACAAAGGATTCCCATCCACAACTCGTCGTCGTTCGGCTTTATACGAGGACTAGGGACTGCAAACGCCATCGCGAGAGCTGTCGAACTCAGGTCCGTTTACGAGTGGTGTCTCAAGACAGACATCGAAAGCTTTTTCGACCAGGTGCCGCGCCAACTGCTCAAAGGAAAAGTTGCGGCAACCCTTCAAGATCACAGTCTGGTCCCGTTGATCTGCAATGCGATCGACTGCGAGATCAAGGGACCCCCCGATGTACAAGCGAGAGCGCACGTCAAGGCATCCGCCATGGGTCGGGAATACGCCAAGGCATGCCGTTATCACCCCTTCTTGCAAACTTGGTGCTGTCTAGATTTGACCACGCCATAGAGCGACGCAAAATCCCAATGGTCCGCTACGCAGACGATCTCCTGCTATTTTTCGGCTCGAGAGAGGAAGCACAGCGTGGCCAGCAGTTCGTGGAAGGCCAGCTCGCGCGAGCCGGCCTAAAGCTATCGCAAGCAAAGACAACTCTTCACGGCCCTGAAAAGCACGTGTTGTTCTTAGGGTTGGAAATAGCATTTCTCGGAACTCCGTCGAAATACGTGGCCCGTGTCTCCCCCAAGCAAATCCTCAGAATCCAAGATCGACTCGAAACGGAATACGCTTACTCAAACATTGTGAAATCTTCGAACATTAAGACCCTGAGCGACGCTGTCGTCGCGCTATCCAGATCCGTTGCGGCTTATCTTGGAGCCTATCACCAAGCCGACAACTACGTACGCCTTTTGTCTGACCTAGAGCGCACGATGAAAAAAGTGCAATCAAATCTATATACCGACATCTTTGGCGCAAAAGTGATCGGGACTCTCGATGACGCAAAGAAGCGCTTTCTTTCGATAGAGAATGTTTCGGCCCCAGAGCCGCTGCACGATCTCGGTTGGTAACGCTCCTTCTCCCATGCCCTACGCCCTCGTCATCTTCGATCTCGACGGCACGCTCGCCGACAGCTTCCCTTGGTTCCTGCGTGTCGTTAACGACATCGCCGATCGCTTCAATTTTCGTCGTGTCGCTGATGAGGACGTCGAGGGCCTGCGGCAGGCCTCGACGCGGGAGATTCTCGGCCGCCTCGATGTGCCCTTGTGGAAGCTGCCGGCGATCGCGCGGCATGCGCGGCGGTTGAAGGCGGAGGCGGCAGCGGAGATTTCGCTGTTTGCGGGTGTCGAGACGATGCTGCGGACGCTGGCCGAGAACGGCGTGCAGCTCGCGCTGGTGACGTCCGATAGCGAAGCCAATGCGCGCGATAAGCTTGGCGAGGCCGCCGCGCTGTTCTCACATTTCGATTGCTCGGCATCGCTGTTCGGCAAGGCCGCGAAATTCCGCCGGGTCATCCGCCGCGCCGGCGTGGAGCCTGCCCAGGTGATTGCGATCGGCGACGAGGTCCGAGACATCGAGGCGGCGCGGGCGGCGGGAATTGCC
>NZ_JALBHA010000245.1:0-9110 GCF_023006445.1 Bradyrhizobium sp. SHOUNA76 | reverse complement strand
AGCACGGTCGAGACCGAGCCCGACAAGCTCGCCGGCGGCATCGGCTTCGGCCCGCGCTTCCTGATCAGCGAGGCGGGCCTGCGGGCCACTGGCCTGATCCAGCCCGGCAGCCTGGTGCGCTGGGTCTATCGAGTGAAGCTGCCGGATGCTGCGAACAACGAGCGCGCCACCGAAGCCTTCATCGCGGATGCGCGCAGCGCGGCGCCGCAGGCCGGCTGGGAGATCCGCAGCCGCTCCAACGCCTCGCCGCAGCTCGAGCGCAACATCAACCGATTCACCCAGTTCCTGACCCTGGTCGGCCTCGCCGCGCTGCTGGTCGGCGGTGTCGGCGTGGCCAATGCCGTGAAGAGCCATATCGACCGCCGGCTCGAAGTGATCGCGACCCTCAAGGCCGTCGGCGCCACCGGGCGCGACGTGTTCGGCATCTATCTTGCGCAGGTTCTTCTGCTGGCGGGCATCGGCTCGATAATCGGCCTTGCGCTCGGCGCCGCCATGCCCTTCGCCATCGTCGGCCTGTTCGGCAAGCTCTTGCCGCTGCCGGTGGTGCCGGCCGTGCATGCCGACGAGCTCGCGCTGTCGTTCGTCTATGGCCTCCTGACCGCGCTAGCCTTCGGCCTGTGGCCGCTCGGGCGTGTCCACGACGTGCCCGTGGCCGCGCTGTTCCGCGACACCATCAGCTCGGAATGGCACCGGCCGCGCGTGGGCTACCTCGTGTTCATGGGCGTCGTAATCGCCCTGCTGATCGCGGTCGTGATCGGGCTGTCGTTCGACAAGCGCATCGCGGCGGTGTTCGTGGCCTCCTCGGTCGTCGTGTTCGCCCTGCTGCGCGGCATCGCCGCCCTGCTGATGGGAACCGCGCGGCGGCTGCCGCGGACACGGCTGCCGATGCTGCGGCTTGCGA
This sequence comes from Bradyrhizobium sp. SHOUNA76, assembly GCF_023006445.1. NCBI lineage: Bacteria > Pseudomonadati > Pseudomonadota > Alphaproteobacteria > Hyphomicrobiales > Nitrobacteraceae > Bradyrhizobium > Bradyrhizobium sp. SHOUNA76. Next base: position 8,209 of record NZ_JALBHA010000245.1, on the reverse strand, counting down.
TCGCCAACATCCACCGGCCGGGTGCGCTGACTCCGTCCGTCGTGCTGTCGCTGGGGCTCGGGCTCGCCGTGCTCGTGACCATCACCCAGATCGACGGCAATCTGCGCCGGCAGTTCCTCGCGGCGCTCCCCGATCAGGCGCCGTCGTTCTTCTTCATCGACATTCCGAGCACGCAAGCCGAGCAGTTCGACCTCTATCTGCGCCAGATCGCGCCGGGTGCGAAGGTCGAGGACGTGCCGATGCTGCGCGGACGCATCGTCGCCGCGCGCGGCGTTCGCGCCGAGGAGCTCAAGCCGACCACCGATTCCGAATGGGTGCTGCAGAGCGACCGAGGCCTGACCTATACCGGCGAGCTGCCGAAGGGTTCCAAGGTGGTCGAGGGCGAATGGTGGAGCGCGGACTATTCCGGCCCGCCGCTGGTCTCGATGGAGAAGAAGATCGCCGACGGATTGGGCCTCAAGCTCGGCGACGAGGTCGTGGTCAATGTGCTCGGCCGCGACATTCCGGCCAAGATCGGCAATCTGCGCACCATCGACTGGCAGGGACTAGGCATCAACTTCGTTCTCGTGTTCTCGCCGAACGCCTTCAAGGGCGCGCCGCACACCCACATCGCGACGCTGACGGAAGCGGGCGGAAATGCGGCAGGCGATGGTAAGATCATCAAGCAGGTCGCCGACGCCTACCCGATGGTGACGAGCGTGCGCGTACGCGAGGTGATGGAGACGGTCGGCTCGGTGGTGACCAATCTGGCGCTGGCCATTCGCGGCGCCAGCGCCGTGACCCTGATCTCGGCGATCCTGGTGCTGGGCGGGGCGCTCGCCGCCGGCCATCGCCACCGGGTCTACGATGCGGTGATCCTGAAGACGCTGGGCGCGACGCGGCTGCGGCTGCTGGGGGCCTATGCGCTCGAATATCTCCTGATCGGGCTCGCCACCGCATTGTTCGGCGTGATCTCCGGCAGCATCGCGGCCTGGATGATCGTGACTCGGCTGATGACGCTGAGCTTCGTCTGGCAGGCCGGCAGCGCGGCGGGCGTGGTGGCGGCCGCCCTGGTCGTCACGGTCGGGCTCGGGCTTGCCGGCACGCTGCTGGCGTTGAACAAAAAGCCCGCCACGGTGTTGCGGAATTTGTGACAAATTGAAGCGGAGGATAAAGCCGGGCGGAATCCCCCCGGTTTCCGCAATTAACCACACCGCTCGTCAGGCTCGCGTCAGGATTGCCGCCAAGGGCGACATTCAGCCGCGCGTGGAAGGTTGCAGCGAATGTGTTAGTTTCCCACATATCGAATGGGTTCGGAGCCCCGATTGTTAGCCAAAATTTAGTCGGTTGGCGTCGGTATCCGAGATAGAATTTGACGAACCGGCGGCGTGGCGACCCTCATGCCGGACCGGACCAACCAACGGGAATTCGACCATGTCGGACCTAGACCGTAACTACGCTTCTCCTTTCGGCAGGGCCGCCGGGCGTGTTGACGCCGCGACGGTCGATGCCGGCCTGCGCGCCTATATGCTGCGCATCTACAACTACATGAGCATTGGCCTGGCCATCACCGGCCTTGCCGCGCTCGGCGTCTACATGGCTGCCGTGACGGACGTGCCGACCGCGGACGCCGTCCGCGTCGGCAAGCTGTTCCTGACGCCGTTCGGCTACGCGATGTTCGTCAGCCCGCTGAAGTGGCTGTTCATGCTCGCCCCGCTCGCCATGGTGTTCGTGATCTCGGCGGGCATCAACCGTCTCGCGCCCTCGACCGCCCAGATCCTGTTCTGGGTATTCGCGGCGCTGATGGGCATCTCGCTGTCGTCGATCTTCCTGGTGTTCACGCACACCTCGATCGTTCGGGTGTTCTTCATCACCGCGGCGACCTTCGGCGCGCTCAGCCTCTACGGCTACACCACCAAGCGTGACCTGACCGGGATGGGCTCGTTCCTGTTCATGGGCCTGATCGGCATCATCATCGCGAGCCTGGTGAACCTGTTCCTGGCGAGCTCGATGCTGCAGTTCATCGTGTCGGTGGTCGGCGTGCTGGTGTTCGCGGGCCTCACCGCCTGGGACACCCAGCGGCTGAAGAACGACTACATCTACGGCTACGCTTCGGCCGGCGGTGAGATCGCGGAGCGTGCGGCCATCACCGGCGCGCTGTCGCTGTACCTGAACTTCATCAACCTGTTCACGCTGCTACTGCAGCTCCTCGGCCAGCGCGACTAAGCGATCAACCGAGTGAACGGCATGAACCCCGGCCGAAAGGCCGGGGTTTTTGTTTGGGGGCCGGCTGCCCCCACAAACACCACCATTGCGAGCGCAGCGAAGCAATCCAGAGCGCCTCCGCGGGCGCATCTCTGGATTGCCTCGTCGCAATGACGGAGCATGTGGATGCGTCGTTGCCCCTTCCAGCGCCCGCGGGAAGGCTCTAATCTCGCACCCATGTCCGCACCTGAAATCAGGCCCACCACCGAGGCCGACCTTCCCGCCATCACCGCCATCTACCAGCAGGCCGTCCGCGAGGGCACCGCGACGTTCGAGCTGGAGCCGCCAGAACTCTCGGAGATGACGCGCCGCTATCGCGCGCTGGTCGACGGCGGCTATCCCTATTTCGTCGCCATCCTCGACGGACGCGTCGCGGGCTATGCCTATGCCGGCGCCTACCGGCCGCGGCCGGCCTATCGCTTCACGGTCGAGAACTCGATCTATCTCGACCCCTCCTTCCACCGTCGCGGCGTCGGCTCGTTGCTGCTGGAGCGGCTGATCACCGAATGCGAGGCGCGCGGCTTCCGCCAGATGATCGCGGTGATCGGCGATTCCGCCAATGCCGGCTCGATCGGCGTGCACACCAAAGGCGGCTTCAAGATGATCGGCACGCATCCCAGTGTCGGGCTGAAATTCGGCCGCTGGCTGGACACGGTGATGATGCAGCGCGACCTCGGCGAGGGCGCGAGCACGGTGCCGGGGAAGTAGGGTCGGTCAGCTCCCGTAGCCCGGGTGAGCGCAGCGATACCCGGGAACGGTGCAAGAAGGGTCCCGGATGTCGCTTCGCTCATCCGGGCTACGAAGACCTCGTCTCATCATCGCTGCCGCAGGGTGGGCAAAGCGTAGCGTGCCCACGATTTGCGGCGATCGAGAAAGGACGTGGGCACGGCGCGTTGCGCTTTTGCCCATCCTACGGCACCGGACGCGTGGCTAGACCACCGCCAGTTTCCGATCGATCACCAGCAGCACGCGCTCCAGCTCGTGGCCGCGGCGCAGGATCAAGCCCGTCGCCGAGATCACGCTGTACATGCCCTGCTTGCGCGCCAGCCGCGGATCCTTCTCGATGCGATAGATCGGCACTTCCGAGGCACGGCGATAGACCGAGAACACGGCGCGATCCCTGAGGAAGTCGATGGCATAATCGCGCCACTCGCCGTCGGCGACCATGCGGCCGTAAAGATTGAGAATGCGGTGCAGCTCGAGCCGGTTGAAGGTGACCCGGTTCGGCTGCTGGGCGCTGGCTGCGACAGGACGCGCCGCCGCGCGCTGCTCGCTCGGATCAGCATCCTCCGACAGACTCATGGGAAGCGCGCCTCCTCGTCGCATGGCATGATCGCCTCCGCGAAAACCGTCCCCGGAGCCGCGGATCATGACAGTGATATGATTGCGCCAACCGTTCCCCGCCGCAAGGCTCTTGATGGAACTCGCCTGCTCAACTTATTGGAATTGGCGCACACGCAGGAGTGGAACTTCCTCGCGGCAAACCGTCACGGGATCGTTAGCAGGAATCATACTCTCGCCGCTTTTCCGCCCAGCGACTGCCGCCCTGCATTGCGAAAAGACTCATGTGCGTTGACCCGGTCCTTTCGGTTCCGGATTCCTCAGCCCCCAGCCCCCCGGGGTCGAACAGGATCGGGTCTGTACGCGCAACAAGGAGGACCAACGCAAGTTGGTCCTTTTTTGTTTGTGTCGGAATGTTTCCGGCCGCGACCGACCTTCTCTCCAAACATCCGCGCGAAGACTCGCTCTCCTCATCTTGAGGAGCGCGCTCTTGCGCGCGTCTCGAAGGATGAAAGGCGACGCTGCATCAGCGCGGGCCTTTCATGGTTCGAGACGCGCCAACGCGCCTCCTCACCATGAGGAGTTAGAACGGGCGTAGCGCTAGAGAGAAATTCGAATCAGTGCAGCGACGTGTACGCCGCGCCCAGCATCGGGCCGGGCTTCTCACGGCTGCCATCCTGGACGTAGACCACCGCGCCGTCGACGCCGTCGCGCGTGAGGTTCTCGATCGGCACCGTCCAGCTTTCCGAACGCCCGGTCCAGTCACCAACCTTGAGCAGGTTGCGCACCACGTTGTGATAGGTGACCTGCTGCCCGCGATTCTCGCCGCGAGTGATCGCGATCGGTACCGACTTGGCGATCGAACAGATCCAGACCTCGCCATGCGAGGCTGCCGGCTCGTTGCTCGCGGCCACCGACACGTTGATCTGCTTGCCCGCGAGCGACATCGTCACCGGCACGCTCATCACGCCGGCGCCCTTGTCGGTCTTGCCGATGGCATTCTCGATACCGGTACGGTCGCTGCCGATGACGTGAGTCGAGCCGTTGACCACGACCTGCGGCGTATAGACCTCACGGTCGCCGCGCATGCGCGAATAGGCACGCTGGCGTGCAGAGAAGCGCGAATCCGCCAGCGTGTCCTTCCAACCCAGATAGTCCCAATAATCGATCGGCATGCTCAGCGCGATGATCGACGGGTCTTTGGAGAGATCGCCGATGATCTGGTCGGCGGGCGGACATGAGGAGCAGCCCTGCGAAGTAAACAATTCGACAACGGCGCGGGGATCAGCCTGCGCAGGACGGATGACAGCGACGATCGCACAGATGCCGATAGCGCCCGACCAGAGGGCACCGGACCAACGTGAAACCAGATGAGAAGCCGTCATTGTTGTCATGTCGAACGCCGCACACCATTGCTCGTGGGAAGGGAGATCTTATCGCCGGATGGTCACCGTAGTCTTACGGGGCGCGACACACTCGACCGCCCAGGCAAACCGTCCAAAGGGAGGTTTTCCGCCGGGCGGGCCCATCTAGAGCATGCCGCAAACGCACGAAGGCGGCCTTGTGATAGGCCGCCTTCGTTTAACCTTCTACTCACTTCGCAGTGAGCCACCGTTCACAAATCCGCGCTTAGGCCGCGAGCTTGCGCAGCACGTAGTGCAGGATACCGCCGTTGCGGTAGTAGTCGAGCTCGTCCAGCGTATCGATGCGGCAAAGCAGCGAAACGCGCTGCAACGAGCCGTCTCCGGAGACGATCTCCGCGGTCAGCTTCTGGCGGGGCTTCAGTTCGCCGACGAGGCCGCGCAGCGTGACCTTCTCGTCGCCCTTGAGGCCGAGCGACGACCAGGAGGTACCTTCCTCGAACGTCAGCGGCAACACGCCCATGCCGACCAAGTTGGAGCGATGGATGCGCTCGAAGCTCTGGCAGATCACGGCGCGCACGCCGAGCAGCCGCGTGCCCTTGGCAGCCCAGTCGCGCGAGGAGCCGTTGCCGTATTCGGCACCGGCGAACACCACCAGCGGCACCTGCTCCTGCTGGTACTTCATCGCGGCGTCGTAGATCGACATCTGCTCGCCGTCGGGCCAGTGCTTGGTGAGGCCACCTTCCGGAATGTTGCCGTCGGCGCCCTTGAGCATGAAGTTCTTGATGCGGATGTTGGCGAAGGTGCCGCGCATCATCACTTCATGATTGCCGCGGCGCGTGCCGTACTGGTTGAAGTCGGCGGGGCGCACCTGATGCTCGCTGAGATATTTGCCCGCGGGCGAGGTGAGCTTGATCGAGCCGGCCGGCGAGATGTGGTCGGTGGTGATCTTGTCGCCGAACATGGCGAGGATGCGCGCCTCGACGATGTCGGTGACCGGCTCCGGCTCCTTCTTCATGCCGTCGAAATAAGGCGGGTTCTGCACGTAGGTCGAAGACATGTTCCAGCGATAGGTCTCGCTCTCGACGGTCTTGATCTTGCGCCAGTTGGCGTCGCCCTTGAACACGTCGGCATACTTCTTCTTGAAGATCGACGCGGTCACGAACTTCTTCATGAAGGCGTTGATCTCCTTGGTCGTCGGCCAGATGTCCTTGAGATACACCGGCTTGCCGTCCTTGCCCTCGCCGATCGGCTCGACCGCGAGGTTCTTGGTGACGCTGCCCGCGAGCGCGTGGGCGACGACCAGCGGCGGCGACGCCAGATAGTTCGCCTGCACGTCCGGCGAGACACGGCCTTCGAAGTTGCGGTTGCCGGAGAGCACGGCAGCCGCGACGATGCCGTTGTCGTTGATCGACTTCGAGATCTCCTCAGGCAGCGGACCGGAATTGCCGATGCAGGTGGTGCAGCCGAAGCCGACCAGGTTAAAGCCGACCTTGTCGAGATCCTTCTGCAGACCGGAATCGGCGAGATAGCCCGCGACGACCTGACTGCCCGGGGCGAGCGAGGTCTTCACCCACGGTTTTGCTTTCAGGCCCTTCGCGGCGGCATTACGCGCCAGCAGGCCGGCACCGATCAGCACGCTCGGGTTCGAGGTGTTGGTGCAGGAGGTGATGGCGGCGATGACGACGTCGCCATGGCCGATCTCGAAATTCTTGCCTTCGACGGCAAAGCGCTTCGCCGGCTCTTCGCCCTTCTTGTACTCGGTGCCGAGCGCAAGCGAAAAGCCTTCGGCAACCGACGGCAGCGCGATGCGGCCTTCAGGACGCTTCGGACCGGCCATCGACGGCACGACGTCGGCAAGGTCGAGCGTCAGCGTTTCCGTGAACACCGGATCGGCCGACTTGGCGGTGCGGAACAGCCCTTGCGCCTTGGCATAGGCCTGCACCAGCGCGACGCGCGGCGCGGCGCGCCCCGACGTCTTGAGATAATCGATCGCGGCGGCATCGACCGGGAAGAAGCCGCAGGTCGCGCCGTATTCGGGCGCCATGTTGGCGATGGTCGCCTTGTCGGCGACGGAGAGATTGTCGAGGCCGGGGCCGAAGAACTCGACGAACTTGCCGACGACGCCGAGCTTGCGCAGCATCTGCGTCACAGTCAGCACGAGGTCGGTCGCGGTGACGCCTTCCTTCATCGCGCCTTTGAGCTTGAAGCCGACGACGTTGGGCAGCAGCATCGACAGCGGCTGGCCGAGCATGCAGGCTTCCGCCTCGATGCCGCCGACGCCCCAGCCGAGCACGGCGAGACCGTTGACCATGGTGGTGTGGGAATCGGTGCCGACCAGCGAATCGGGATAGGCGACCTCGAAGGTGCCGGTCTTCTTGCCGACCGTCATCTTCTCCTTCTTGGTCCAGACCGTCTGGGAGAGATATTCGAGATTGACCTGGTGGCAGATGCCGGTACCGGGCGGCACGACGGAGAAGTTCGTGAACGCCTTCTGGCCCCACTTCAGGAACTCGTAGCGTTCCTGGTTCTGCTTGTATTCCTCGGCGACGTTCTTGCCGAAAGCCTTGTTGTCGCCGAAGAAGTTCACGATCACGGAGTGGTCAATGACGAGATCGACCGGCACCAGCGGATTGATCTTCTCAGCATCGCCGCCGAGCTTCTGCATCGCGTTGCGCATCGCGGCAAGGTCCACCACCGCGGGCACGCCGGTGAAGTCCTGCATCAGCACGCGCGCCGGGCGGAAAGCGATCTCATGCTCCAGCGATTTCTTGCGCAGCCATTTCGAGACGGCGACGATGTCCTCTTTCTTGACCGAACGCCCGTCCTCGTTGCGCAGCAGATTCTCGAGCAGGACCTTCATCGAATAGGGAAGTTTGGAAATTCCCTTCAGACCATTCTTCTCGGCCGTGGGCAGGCTGTAATAGACATAGGTCTTGGCGCCGACCTTGAGGGTCTTTTTGCATTTGAAGCTGTCGAGCGAGGTCATGTAGGAAATCCCAATGGTTAGTTATACCCGGCAGGGTATCTTGACACCGTCAGCGTATCAGGCTGGGCCGCTTGCAGGGGCAGGTTGAGTTGCTGCATCAAGTAGTTCCGGGCTTATAGAAGCTTTCTAACCGCACCGCCACAGCCACAATCGTGCCGCAGCAATCGCGAGCCAAAAATTCCCATGCGCTACCCCAAGTTTTCCTGAGGCCCGGCTTTGAGTGACTTGAAACGAGGCGAGATGCGGCTCTCCGGACACGGGGTCGCCTGCGTGCGCGGCGGCCGCGAGGTGTTTGCCGGGCTCGGTTTCGCGGCTGTCGCGGGCGAAGCCGTGG
>NZ_JALBHA010000244.1:0-9149 GCF_023006445.1 Bradyrhizobium sp. SHOUNA76 | reverse complement strand
GTGAGATGCGGTCGGCGAGCAGGCCGGCCGGAATGGCGAACAGCACAAAGGGCAGGGTCAGCGCGGTCTGCAACAGGCCGGTCTGGCCTTCCGCGACCCCGAGCGTGAGCACGGCGACGATGGGGGCTGCGGCCAATGCGATCTGCTCGGCCGACTGTGCCGCGAGGTTGGACCAGGCGAGGCGGCCAAAGGTGTCGGGAAGACGGGGCGGGTTTGACATGGCTCATGTCCTGCAAAGTCGAGTTGGCGCCAGTATCCGGCCGCGAGGCCCGCCAAACCCACCCGCTTTCCGACAGGGTGGCCGCATCCCGGCCGGGACGGGAGCCCATGCCGCTAGATGCAGTTGCAAATGAGTTGCAATAAGAAGGAAGTTGGGTATTCTCGCCCCATGGATGCCCGATCACCCCACCTGAGCCCCGACGCCGCCGGCTGGCGCACTGATGCGCCCACCACCAAGAGCCTCGCGGAGGTCAATTCCACAGTCGCGATCCCGGCCGCTGGCCACTGGTCGCGGCGGCTGCTGGCCTTTGTCGGTCCGGGCTATCTCGTGTCGGTCGGTTACATGGACCCCGGCAACTGGGCGACCGACCTCGCGGGCGGATCGAAGTTCGGCTACACGCTGCTCTCCGTCATCCTGCTCTCGAACCTGATGGCGATCCTGCTGCAGTCGCTGGCGGCACGGCTCGGCATCGTCACCGACCGCGACCTGGCGCAGGCCTGCCGCGCCACCTACTCGCCGGCGGTGAACTTCCTGCTCTGGCTGGCCTGCGAGGCGGCGATCATCGCCTGCGATCTCGCCGAGGTGATCGGCACCGCGATCGCGCTCAAGCTCCTGTTCGGCATTCCCCTGATCGGCGGGGCGCTGCTCGCAGCCCTCGACGCTTTTCTGCTTCTGATCCTGATGAACCGCGGCTTCCGCTTCCTCGAAGCCTTCGTCATCGCGCTGCTCGCGGTGATCGCGGTGTGCTTCGCGGTCCAGATCGTAGCCGCGGCCCCGCCGGTCGCGGAGGTGCTGCGCGGTTTCGTGCCGAAGAGCGAGATCTTCACCAACCCTGAAATGCTCTACATCGCGATCGGCATCATCGGCGCGACCGTGATGCCGCATAATCTCTACCTGCACTCCTCGATCGTGCAGACGCGCGCCTATGAGCGCAACGACACCGGCCGCCGCGAGGCGATCAAATGGGCGACGACGGACTCGACCATCGCTCTGATGCTGGCGCTCTTCATCAACGCCGCGATCCTCGTCGTCGCTGCTGCGACCTTCCACAAGAGCGGCCATTCCGATGTCGCTGAGATCGGCCAGGCCTTCGAGCTGTTGTCGCCGCTGCTCGGCCTCGGCATTGCGTCGACGCTGTTCGCAGTGGCGCTGCTCGCCTCCGGCCTCAACTCGACGGTGACGGCGACGCTCGCCGGCCAGATCGTGATGGAAGGCTTTCTCGACCTGCGCCTGCCGAGCTGGGCGCGCCGCCTGCTCACGCGCGGCATCGCCATCGTCCCCGTGATCGTCGTCACCGCGATCTATGGCGAGCGCGGCACGGCCGATTTGCTGGTATTCAGTCAGGTCGTGCTGTCGATGCAGCTGCCCTTTGCGGTCATCCCGCTGGTCCGCTTCGTCTCCGACCGCCGCAAGATGGGCCAGTTCGCGATTCCCGCTTACGTCGCCGCGATCGCGTGGATCGTCGCGGGCGTGATCGTGATTTTGAATCTGAAGCTGCTGGCGGATACGCTGATGGGGTGAGTGGCGAATGGCGAGTAGCGAATGGTGGCTCTACTCGCTACTCCCAACTCGCTATTCGCCAGCTTAGTCCTGCGGCTCGGACGCCGTATCCCCCTGCGCGTCGATGCGCAGCCAGCCTGAGGGCGCGAGGCGCTGCTGCGGCAGGAAGCGGGCCTTGTAGTCCATCTTCTTCGAGCCCTCGATCCAGTAGCCGAGATAGACGTAAGGCAGGCCCTGACGTCGGGCGCGGGCGATGTGGTCGAGGATCATGAAGGTGCCCATCGAGCGGCTGACCTGGCCCGGCTCGAAGAACGAATAAACCATCGACAGACCGTCGCTGAGCACGTCGGTCAGCGCCACCGCGATCAGCTCCTCGCCGCGGCCGGTGATACCGCTGTCGGGGCCGCGCTTGCGGTACTCGATGATGCGGGTCTCGACATGGCTGTCCTCGACCATCATGGCGTAGTCGAGCACGGTCATGTCGGCCATGCCGCCATGGCGGTGCCGGGCGTCGAGATAGGCGCGGAACACCGAATATTGCTCGGAGGTGGGCACCGCGCTGCGCTGCTCGCCGATGATGTCGGCGTTGCGTGCCATCACCTTGCGGAAGTTGCGGGAGGGCCGGAACTCATTGGCGACGACCCGGACCGAGACGCAGGCGCGGCACTGGTCGCAGGCCGGACGGTAGGCGATCGATTGGCTGCGGCGGAAGCCGCCATGGGTCAGGAGGTCGTTGAGGTCTCCGGCGCGCTCCCCAACGAGGTGCGTGAACACCTTGCGCTCATGCCGGCCCGGCAGATACGGGCAGGGCGAGGGCGCCGTAAGGTAAAATTGGGGGGTGTCGCGCGAGTGCTGGGTCAAGGGACGTCGTGGGCCTCCGAAGTGAGTATCAGCATCGCGCTACGGAAGCCCCCGGTCAATTGGTCAGCTCGGCAGGTCAGATCAGTCAGCTTAGATGGTCCTGGTTGATAGGTCGTTGCTCAGTAGGTCCTCGCGGTCTGCGGCACCGGGGCGCGGACGGAATTGTTGATCACGACCGTTCCCAGCACGATGTCATGCAGCAGGCGCCGGCGGCCGTTGAACAGTCCGACCAGCACCACGAAGGGCGTCAGGAACGAGACCGTCACCCAGAACAGCACGGCGTGGGTGGCGCCGAGCACGAAATAGCCGGGCGCGCCGTACCAGGTGCGCAGCTCCAGATCCATCAGGCGCATGCCGACCGTCGCCGACGAGGGACCGCCGATGCAGGCGCCATAATAGACGATGGCCCAGATCACGGAGGCCGGCCAGGCCAGCCAGAACAGCGCCCAGCCGATGCCGAGGGTGACCACGCCGAACACCGCGATGAAGACGTAGCCGAGGATCACCGGCACCGAGATCACGACCATGTCGATCAGGAAGGCGAATGCGCGCCGCGTCGCAACGCCGCGGAACAGTTCCGGATGCAGATAGGGGTCGTAGGCATGCGGCTGCGCCCCGCCGTCATTGCGCCAGGCGCCTGAATTGCCCGAGTCATACGACATCGTCCGTCCTCCCAGGGGGAAACAGAGGGAAAACCCTCGAGCAGGACATGGGAACAGCCCATCCCCGTGCCAAGGGCGCAGGGACATTAACAAGCCGAAATATTCCGGCGATTCGGCGGCGTTCTCTCGCCGCTGTCATTCCGGGGCGGTCCGCAGGACCGAACCCGGAATCTCGAGATTCCGGGTTCGATGCTAACGCATCGCCCCGGAATGACGGGAGTTGCTGAGAGGTCGCTCTACGAGACCTACCCCTGCGCGCGCAGCTTCTCCGCCGCCTTCGGTGCAAAGTAGCTCAGCACGCCGTCGGCGCCGGCGCGCTTGAACGCCAGGAGGCTCTCCATCATCGCGCGCTCGCCGTCGAGCCAGCCGTTGTTCGCGGCGGCCGCGATCATCGCGTATTCGCCGGAGACCTGGTAGGCGAAGGTCGGCATCGCAAAGGTGTCCTTCACGCGGCGGACCACGTCGAGATAGGGCATGCCGGGCTTTACCATCACCATGTCGGCGCCCTCGGCGATGTCGAGCTCGACCTCGCGCAGCGCTTCGTCGGTGTTGGCGCTGTCCATCTGATAGGTGCGCTTGTCGCCGGTGAGCGTCTTGGCCGATCCGATGGCGTCCCGGAACGGGCCGTAGAAGGCGGAGGCGTATTTGGCCGCATAGGCCATGATCTGCACGTCGAGCAGGCCTGTGCGATCCAGCGCCTCGCGGATCGCGGCGACACGACCGTCCATCATGTCGGAGGGCGCGATGATGTCGCAGCCGGCCTCGGCCTGCACCAGCGCCTGACGCACCAGCACGGCGACCGTCTCGTCGTTCAAAATCTTGCCGTCGGAGATCAAGCCGTCATGGCCGTGGCTGGTGAAGGGATCGAGCGCGACGTCGCAGAGGACGCCGATCTCCGGAAACTCCTTCTTGATTGCACGCACCGCCTGGCAGACCAGATTGTTCGGATTGGTCGCTTCAGAACCGTCCTCATCGCGCAAGGAGGGGTCGGTGTAGGGAAACAGCGCGATGCAGGGGATGGTGAGCTTCATTGCGCGCTCGGCCTCACGCACCGCCTGGTCGACGCTGAGGCGCTCGACCCCTGGCATCGAGGCGACCTGCTCGCGCTTGTTGTTGCCGTCGATCAGGAACAGCGGCCAGATCAGATCGTCCGTGGTGAGCACGTTCTCCCGCACCATGCGCCGGGCCCATTCGGCCTTGCGGTTGCGGCGCGGGCGGACGGTCAGATCGAGGGCAGGGGAGGCGCCAGTGCCATCCCGGCGCGAAACCTCGCGCAATTCGATCGGACGTCCGTATTTAATCGCCATCACTCTTCCTCCGGCTGGAATTATTCTTATACCAGCTCGCATGGTTCCCGTCACCGCGGCTTGACCTGCCGCAAGGGATGGGCAGCCGATTGATTTTGCGGGCCGAAGCAGCCAGAAGGGGCCCATGTCCGAGATCTCCACCCGCGATGCGGCCCGTGACGGCAGCCCCAGGGACGCCGTCAGAGACAATGCCAGAGACAGCGCGATGTCGGTGGCTGCGATCTCGTCGGAGCGTTCGGAGTCCGACGACAATGTCTGGACGCGCCGCCTCGTGCTGTTCCTGCGGGTGATGGCGCTGCTCTCGATCCTGAAAGGTCTCTATCACTGGGCGCAGGTGACGGGCTTCGTCGGCGGCGAGGACGAGGCGTTCGAGAACCAGTCGATGGCCTGGCAGGCCGCGACCGTCTACTTCGCCGTGATCGAGCTCGTCGCTGCGGTCGGCCTGTGGCTGGCAACGCCGTGGGGCGCGGTGGTGTGGCTCACGACCGTGGTGTCGATGGCGGTGATCGAGCTGATGTTCCCGGGCATCTACGGCGGCAGCCTGATCGTCGTCGGCGTCGAGGCCTTCATGCTCGCCGCTTATCTCGCGCTCGCCTGGATGGCCGCGCGCGAACGGCCGCCGTAGCAGCGTTTCGCGATACGAAAGCTCTCGTGCCCCGGACGCAGCGCTACTTTAGCGGTGCGCTGCAGAGCCGGGGCCCATCTCTCCGCGATCTCATTTGTGGCTTTCTGGGTCCCGGCTCTGCGCTTCGCTTGTCCGGGACACGAAACGTTTCGCGCGCTCTTGGTTGACCGTTGGTTGCCTAAAATTTGCGGTAAGTTTTCGTTGACCAGCCGGTTCCGCCACAGCTGTTACGCGCCCGTTTCGAAACGGAGCGGGCCTGTTCTGGAATGCGACAACGGGGGCGGACGGAGGGTGAACAGGACCTTGCGAAGGTCAACAGAGCGTTGCGAAAAGTGCTTGTGGCACAGGCTTAATCCGCAATTCACTGTCTTAAATTCATGATCTCTTTATTCTCTTATTTAAGCCGATCTTCAAACGAGCCCCTTAAGTTGCACCTATCAGACGGAGCACAAGTTTCGTCGAATAAGTGTCGATAAAAACGACAACAGGGGAAGTGTCATGATGAAAGCCGTCGCAACTGCGGCAGATACCGCAGAGCGCGTCTCCGGCCAGCAGGGTTCGGTGCAGTCGCTCTATCTGGAAGCTTTGACTCTGGTGGAGCGGCTGCATCGCCGGCTCCTCGACGTGATCAAGGACGAGTTCGATCGTCGTGGTCGCGCCGACATCAACTCGGTGCAGGCGCTCCTGCTCTACAACATCGGCGACAAGGAGCTGACCGCGGGCGAGCTGCGCACGCGCGGTTACTATCTCGGCTCCAACGTCTCCTACAATCTGAAGAAGCTCGTCGAGCTCGGCTTCCTCGATCATCAGCGCTCGCGCGTTGATCGCCGCTCGGTGCGCATCCGCCTGACCCCGCAGGGCCAGGAAGTCCGCCGCATCGTCGATACGCTGTACCAGAAGCACGTCAAGACGGTGGAGCAGGTCGGCGGCATCTCCGGCGAGGAGTTCTCGACCCTCAACAAGTCGCTGCATCGCCTCGAGCGGTTCTGGACCGACCAGATCCTCTATCGGCTCTGAGTTTTCTCAAGGGATCAAGGCCAAGCCGGCCCCCAACAAGACCGGCAGGCTTCCCGAACTGTGCCTCAACTTCCCCATCGCGCCGGCCCGGATCCCCTCCGGACCGGTGCGTTTTACTTTGTGCACCTGCGAAAAAATTGCTCGCGCTGCGGAACCAGCTCCGGCCTCAGCACTTATCTCCTTCGGATCGGAGACAAGTCGATGCTGGTCGAGCGCGGGCTTCAGGCGATGAACGTGGAACTCGTGAGCGAGGCCTACGCCATCGCCGCGAACTACCTGCGCCGCTCCGGCGCGATCCCCGATACCCTCGTCACCGACGAACACCTGCTGGGGATTATCGTGAAGCTGCTCCAACAGGGCGAATTCAACAAGATCAGGCTCGCCAACAAGGCGATCACGTGGTTCGAGACGCAGTCCGAGGCCCGCGCGGTTGCCTGAACAAGACTCCGAAAATTCAAGAGAACCAGAGGGTGCCATGGAAGCCGCCATCGACCGCATCATGCAGACCTATGACCTGCTCGCCAACCGCACCGCCGCGGCCAGCGAGGAGGCCCGGGCCAAGGTCACGAACTATCTCACGACATTGATGGAGGCCGGCGAGAAGGACCCGCACAGGTTGACTGTTTGCGGCCTGACCTATCTGCGCCAGCTCGATGGCAGCGTGGACCCCGTGAAGGCGGGGTATACCGGGCTGTGACGCGATTTCTGCCGCACCTCGCGGCTTCGGGTAGGAGGAATTAAAGGCCCGAATCGGCCCCATTTCGGATGTGACGGGCGGGCGATTCCCTCAGGCTGGCCCGTCACCGAAAACCTCCACTCCCCACCATATCTTGCACAAATCTCGCACCCGACCCGCAAATGCTTGGCCTGTTGCGGGCGATGTGGTAGATCGCGCTCGCCGCTTCCGATCGCCACACCAGACCGCCCGTAGCCCGCCAAAAGGCTGCGGCGGTGGAGATATTCGCAAGATGACCGCACCCAAGACCGCCTCCGCGCCCGATTCGTTTTTCGCCGCCTCGCTCGAGCAGGCCGACCCGGAAATCGCCGCCGCCATCAAGGGCGAGCTTGGCCGTCAGCGCCACGAGGTCGAGCTGATCGCCTCCGAGAACATCGTCAGCCGGGCCGTGCTGGAAGCGCAGGGTTCGGTCATGACCAACAAATATGCGGAAGGCTATCCGGGCGCGCGCTACTACGGCGGTTGTGAGTGGGTCGACGTCGCCGAGAACCTCGCGATCGATCGTGCCAAGAAGCTGTTCGGCGCCAAATTCGCCAACGTGCAGCCGAACTCCGGCAGCCAGATGAACCAGGCTGTGTTTCTGGCGCTGCTGCAGCCCGGCGATACCTTCATGGGGCTCGATCTCGCGGCCGGCGGCCATCTCACCCACGGTTCGCCCGTCAACATGAGCGGCAAGTGGTTCAAGGCCGCGCACTACACCGTGCGCCGCGAGGACCAGATCATCGACATGGACGCGGTCGCCAAGCAGGCCGAAGAGGTGAAGCCGAAGCTGATCGTTGCCGGCGGCTCGGCCTATTCGCGTGCCTGGGACTTCAAGCGCTTCCGCGAGATCGCGGACTCGGTCGGCGCCTATCTCCTGGTCGACATGGCCCACTTTGCGGGCCTCGTCGCCGGCGGCGTGCATGCTTCGCCCGTGCCGCATGCCCACGTCACCACCACCACCACGCACAAGTCGCTGCGCGGTCCGCGCGGCGGCCTGATCCTCTCCAACGACGAGGCGCTCGCCAAGAAGCTCAACTCGGCGATTTTCCCCGGCCTGCAGGGCGGCCCCCTGATGCATGTGATCGCGGCGAAGGCGGTTGCCTTTGGCGAAGCGCTGCGTCCGGACTTCAAGGTCTATGCGAAGAACGTCGTCGAGAACGCCAAGGCACTGGCCGAGGCGATGAAGAGCCACGGCTTCGACATCGTCTCCGGCGGCACCGACAACCATCTGATGCTGGTCGACCTCCGGCCGAAGGGCCTCAAGGGCAACGTCTCGGAGAAGGCGCTGGTTCGCGCCGCCATCACCTGCAACAAGAACGGCATTCCGTTTGACCCCGAAAAGCCCTTCGTCACCTCGGGCCTGCGTCTCGGCACCCCGGCGGCGACCACCCGCGGTTTCGGCGTTGCCGAATTCCAGCAGGTCGCCGGCATGATTGCCGAGGTCCTCAACGCGATCGCGCAGTCCGACGACGGCAAGGCGCCGCTGGTCGAAGCCGCGATCAAGGAACGGGTCAAGGCGCTCACCGACCGGTTCCCGATCTACCAGTAAGTAGGCCAAGCGGATGCGCTGCCCGAACTGCAACAGTCTCGATACGCAGGTAAAGGACTCGCGTCCGACCGAGGACTCTTCCGTGATCCGCAGGCGGCGCGTGTGCGTCGCCTGCAATTTCCGCTTCACCACCTTCGAGCGCGTGCAGCTGCGCGAGCTCACGGTGATCAAGCGCAACGGCCGCCGCGTGCCGTTCGACCGCGACAAGCTGATGCGCTCGGTCTCGATCTCCCTGCGCAAGCGGCAGGTCGAGCCTGAAAGGGTGGAGAAGATGGTCTCCACCATCGTGCGCGAGCTCGAGACCGGGGGCGAGGCCGAGATCTCCTCGGAGGTGATCGGCGAGACCGTGATGGAGCATCTGCGCACGCTCGACGACGTCGCCTATGTGCGCTTCGCTTCGGTCTATCGCAATTTCCGCGAGGCCAAGGATTTCGCCGACGTGCTCGGCGAGCTCTCCGGTGAGGAGGAAGCGCGGCTCGCCGCGATCCGCAAATGATCTTCCGTATCCTGGAAGATCAGTTCGCGCAGAAGGCCCGCGAGGCCAAGGACGCCGATTTTCGCTTCATGCAGCTTGCGCTGGCGCTGGGTAAGCGCGGGCAGGGGCGTACCTGGCCCAATCCGGCCGTCGGCGCGGTCATCGTCAAGGACGGGGTCATCTTCGGGCGGGGCTGGACGCAGCCCGGCGGGCGG